>NZ_CP084911.1:835000-999145 GCF_020535245.1 Asticcacaulis sp. AND118
CAACTGAACAACGGCGGTTCGCGTCTGTCGCCGGGCGCGCCCCGGTCGGCCACGGTGACCCTGAACTACCGGTTCTGATATCGGGGCTGTTGAGGGACTGCGGCAATATATCCCCGCTGCCGTCCCTTGACCTTTCCTCAAGGACTTTCATGATCTACTGGCTCCGACCGTTCCGGTCGGAGCCTTTTCTTTTCCGAGATTTTGATGCTGCTCCACTTGCCCGAAGTTCTGACCCGCGATGATCTCGCCGAGATCCGTTCGGCGCTGACGCAGGCGCGCTGGGCCGACGGTGCGGCCTCTGCCGGCCCGCAGGCGCAGAAGGTCAAGCAGAACCGTCAACTGCCCACCGATGCGCCTGAGGCGCGTCTTCTGGGTGAGCGCGTCGAGACGGCGCTGCGCCGGCACCCGCTGTTTCAGTCAGCCGCCCTGCCGCGCATCATCCTGACGCCGCGCTTCAACGCCTATGAAGGCGGCGGGCATTACGGCAATCATGTCGACAGCGCCATCCATTCCGATCCGTTCAAGGGGCTGACCGTACGCACGGACGTGTCGACCACGGTCTTCCTCAACGATCCCGAAGAGTACGAAGGTGGCGAACTGATCGTCGAGGACACCTACGGCGCGCATGAGGTCAAGCTGCCCGCCGGCGACGCCATTCTTTACCCCTCAACCTCGCTGCACCGCGTCGAACCGGTGACCGAGGGCGTACGGCTGGCCTCTTTTCTGTGGACGCAGAGCCTGATCCGGGACACCGAGCGGCGGCGCATGTTGTTTGAACTCGACATGACCATATTGCGTCTTCGCACCCAATTGGGCGACAGTGAGGAAGTGGTCGGCCTGACGGCGCACTATCACAACCTCATCCGGCAATGGGCGGAGGCCTGATGCACAAGGCGCCGATGGCGGTCATTCCGCCCCATATCGTTTCACTGGCCGACTACGAGCCCTGCGCGCGTGAGCGCATGACCGACGTGGCGTGGACCTATCTGCAGTCGGGCGCAGCGGACGAGATCACCCTGCGCCGCAATATCGAGGCCTTTCAGGACCTGCATCTCAGGGGCCGCGTGCTGGGCGAGGTGACGGGCGGCCATACGCGCCTCAACCTGTTCGGTCATATCTACGACCATCCGATCTTTCTTGCGCCTCTGGCCTATCAGAAGCTGTTCCACACCGAAGGCGAGCGCGCCACGGCGCTGGGGGCCGCGGTTACGCAGACGCTGATGATCCTGTCGACCCTGTCGACCGTCTCGCTGGAAGAGGTGGCGCAGGCCGAGACCGCGCCGCCTCTGTGGTTTCAGCTCTATCTTCAAGCCGATCACGGCGTGTCGCTGGACCTGATCCACCGCGCCGAGCGCGAAGGTTATCGCGCGCTGGTCATCACGGTGGACGCGGCCCTGGCCGGCATCCGCAACCGCGAGCAGCGGGCGGGTTTTCACCTGCCGCCGCACCTGACGGCGGTCAATCTCGCCAACGCCCCCGCCAAGCCGCCACCCGCGCCGGGGCAAAGTCTTGTCTTCGACAGCCTGATGAAGACCGCGCCGGGTTGGTCCGATATCGAGTGGGTGCTGTCCGAAGCGCGCCTGCCGGTCATCCTTAAGGGCATCGTCGCGCCTGAAGACGCCGATCACGCCTGCCGCATGGGCGTGCATGGCATTATCGTCTCCAATCACGGGGGCCGGGTGCTCGATACGCTGCCCGCGGCCATCGATGCCCTGCCGGCTGTGGTGGCGGCGGTGGCGGGGCGGGTGCCGGTGTTGCTGGATGGCGGCGTGCGGCGCGGCACGGACGTGTTCAAGGCGCTGGCGCTGGGGGCTTCGGCGGTATTGATAGGCCGCCCCTACATCCACGCCCTGGCCGCGGCCGGCCCCTTGGGTGTGGCCCACGCGGTCCGCACGCTGAGGGAGGAACTGGAAATCGTCATGGCCCTGTCGGGAACGCCGACCCTGGACCGTATAAGGCCGGAGCATCTCTTTATCTGAGTGATATTTCCCCATTTTGCTGCCTTGCAAAAGGAAGGAGGGCTTGATAATGAGAATGATTATTAGATAGAGCCGCTCAACAATGCCGATCGCTTTCAAACCGTCTCCGTCCTTCTGGCGCAATCAGTTGCGTCAGTGGCACTGGATATCGTCCGCCCTGTGTCTGGTGGGCATGATCCTGTTTTCGGTGACCGGCTTCACGCTCAATCACGCCAGCCTCATCGAGGCGAAGCCCGAAATCACGACCTGGGAAAAGGATCTTAGCGAAGCGACCATCGCACTCCTGCCCAAGGCCGAGGACAAGAAGCTTCTGCCCGTTGATGTGGCCGGCGCGCTGAAAGCCGAAACGGGCGTCGACGTGTCGAAGATCGTCCCGGAAGTGTCGGAGACCGAGCTTTACTTCGCCATGCCGGGGCCCGGCTTCGACGAATGGATGAGCGTCGAACGCGACACTGGCTACGTCTCCTACGAAAAGAGCCATCGCGGCGTCATCGCCGTGCTCAACGACCTGCACAAGGGCCGCAATGCCGGGCCGGCATGGAGCCTGTTCATCGACATCATCGCCATCGCTTCGGTCATCTTCTGCCTGACGGGGCTGGGCCTTTTGTGGATCTACGCCAGAGGGCGGCGCATCACCTGGCCGCTGATCGGTCTCGGCGCCATCGTGCCGTTCATTCTGTTCCTTCTTTTCATTCATGCGTGAGGTTTATCATGTTCGCTAAAACAGCCGTCTGGACGACGGTTCTGGGCGTAGGCGCGCTGTCTTCAGCTCATGGGGGCGCCGCCCATGCCGGCACCGTCACCGTCGATGTCGAAATCCCTCGCCTGAGCGTGGCCGAATATCATAAGCCCTATGTGGCGGCGTGGATCGAGGACGGCGCAGGTGCGCACAAGTCGAACCTGTTCGTATGGTATCAGGTCGGTAAGGGCGACAAGTGGCTGAAAGATCTGCGCGCCTGGTGGCGCAAGTCGGGCCGTGATCTCAGCGCCCCGGCCGTCAGCGGCCTGTCATCGGCGACCAAGGCGCCGGGGCGTCAGTCGGCGAAGATCGATTCCGTGGTGGCCTTCAAAGGCCTGACGCCGGGTGAATATGTGCTCAATGTCGAAGCCTCACGCGAAGGCGGCGGTCGCGAAGTAGTGAAAGCGCCGTTCAAGTGGGACGGCAGGAAGGCCTTCGCGGTTTCGGCCAAGGGTGCGACCGAGCTGGGCGCGGTGGCGTTCAACTTCAAGCCTTAAGGCTGAGTTCCTCCCCTGATCTCAGGGGCGGCGCTATGGATGCAGGCCTTGCTCAACTCCCCCTCAACCGACCGGCGCGTGCTGGTTCCGGCGCTGACGCAAGCGCCGGAAGACGTATCGGCGTGCCTGCCCTGCGAGGTGTCGGGCAAGGCTTTCGCGACGACGTGGCAGGTGCGGCTGCACACGGACGGGCCGATCGACCGGCAGGGATTATCGGCGCGGATTCAGGCTCTTCTCGACCGTATTGATGCGGAAATGTCGCCCTACCGCGCCGATTCCGACCTGACGCGCTTCAATGAAGCGCCAACGGGCGCGTTCGTCGCTTTGCCGCCCCTGCTGATGCAGGTTATCGCCCACGCGCTCGACATCGCCCGTCTCAGCGACGGGGCCTTCGATCCGGCCCTGCTGGAGGCGGTCGAACTGTGGGGTTTCGGGGCCAAAATCGTCGCCGAAGGCCTGCCCGCGCCGCAAGCTCAGGCAGCGCTGAAGCAGCGTCAGGACTGGCGCGCGTTGAACTGGCAGTCCGACGGACTGACCAAGCCCGAAGGCGTCAAGCTCGATCTCTGCGGCATCGCCAAGGGCTATGCGGTGGACATGGTGACGCAGATGCTGAAAGAGACGCCCGGCGTACGTTCGGCTCTGGTCGAAATCGGCGGCGAACTGAAAGGCTTCGGCATCCACCGCGACGGTCAGCCGTGGTGGGTCGAGATCGAGTCCGCCCCAACGGGTTTGGAGACACTCGTGGCCCTGCTGGATATGGCGGTGGCGACGTCCGGCGACACCAAACGTTTCTTTATCCATGACGGCGTGCGCCTGTCGCACACCATCGATGCCGCCACCGCCGCCCCGGTGCGGAGCGGCATCAGTCAGGTCAGCGTCTTCGATGCCGATTGCTGGCGCGCCGACGCCCTGGCCACGGCGCTGATGGTGATGGGCGAAGCGCGTGCCATGCAATTCGCACAAACCCATGCTATTCCTTGTCTGATAAGGCTGAGTGACGGGCGCGAAATGCTGAGCCCCGTCCTTGAGGACTGGTTATGATCGAACTCGTCAACACCGACCCGTTGCGCATGGGGCTGGCCGCCGGGGCCGGCGTGCTGTGGATGCTGATGAGCGGCGTCATGCTGACGCGCGGCCGCGCCAGGTCGGCGGCGGTGGCGGTCGACGCTCTGATCCTGTCGGCGTCGCAGACCGGTCAGGCCGAGGAACTGGCGCGCCATACGCACAAGGCGTTAGGTGCGGGTGGCCTGAAGACCCGCCTGCTGAGCGTGGACAAGGTCAGCGCCGAAGACCTGCAACAGGCGAAGCTCGTTCTGGCGGTCGCCTCGACCACGGGCGTCGGCGATGCGCCGGACGACGGGCGCGCCTTCGAAGGCGGGGTGATGAAGGCGCGCCCCGACCTGTCGGCCCAGAGCTTTGCCGTTCTGGCCTTGGGCGATCGTTCCTATGACGATTTCTGTGCCTTCGGTCATCGCCTTCACGACTGGTTCACTGCGTGCGGCGCGACGGCGAAAAAGCCGGTGACCGAGGTCGACGATCTCGATCCGGCGGCGCTGAAACACTGGGAAGATTATCTGAAGGAGTGGGGCGGGGCCTCGGTGCAGGAGGCCAATCCCTTCTCGCCCGCACGCCTGATCGCGCGCGAACGGCTCAATCCGAACAGCGAGGCGGCGGGCCTTTACCGTATCGACCTCGCCATTCCCGAAGGCGCGTCGTGGGTCGCCGGCGACCTGGCCGAAATCCTGACGCCGTCCGGTCACCGCCGCGACTATTCCATCGCCTCGTTGCCGGAGGAGGGCGTGGTGTGCCTGTTCGTGCGTGAGGTGATCAAGGCCGACGGTTCGCGCGGCGAAGGATCGGGGCTTCTGACGGCCCTGCCGGAAGGCGACGCCGTGCCGCTGCGCCTGAAGTCGCACAAGAATTTCCACACGCCGGAAGGCAACGGGCCGGTGCTGCTGATCGCCGCCGGTTCGGGGCTGGCCGGTCTGAGGCCCCATCTCATCGACCTCGCGGCGCGCGGCCGCCCGACCTGGTTGATCTATGGCGAGCGCCATCCGCAGAAGGATGGCGGTCTGGCCGATCAGATGCGCGGCTGGCGGGAAGGCGGACGTATGCGCCGGCTCGATCTGGCCTTCTCGCGTCCGGACCATGGCGCGAAAGCCTATGTGCAGGATGTGGTGGCGCTAAAGGCCGGCGAGGTGCGCGACTGGTTGGGGCAGGGCGGCCATGTGCTGGTCTGTGGCGGGCTCGACATGGGGCGCGGCGTCGAAGCGGCGCTGAAAGCGGCCATGGGCGCGGACTGGCTCGATGCGGCGCTCAGGGACGGTCGCTACCGGCGCGATTTGTACTGACGCGACTGCCCGGACCGATTCATGGTGATCCGGCGGATCGTCTCATCGTCGCCACGGCGCGACACGAGGGCGCGTGCCTGATCACCGAGGATCAGGCGATTCTGAATTACGCTGCCCTAGGTCATGTTCAGGCCCTTCGCGCTGGTCTTTAATTAAAAAAAACCCGCCTCAACGCGGAGGCGGGCTTAAGTGCACCGAGGATAATTGAGCGACGAAGAGCCACTCAGGGGAAGCGCCGGAAGGGGAGGCTGTCCGGTTCCGAGCGCCTGAGACCATGTAGCCCTTCAACGGTGAGTCGTCAATGAGAATTATTCTCAATATCTTATAAAAAGGTGTCCAAGGTTTCCGTTCACGGAAATGCGAATAGGCGCGGAGGCGTTTTCCGCTAGTATCCGCCATTAACGCATCACAAAAAGAAGGTCGGGATATGGGGACGCAGAACGGATGAAGGGGGTGGTGAGTGTAGGTTTTGCGGCCATGGCGGTCGTGATGATGGCCGGGACGGCGTCGGCGCAGCCGTGCGAGCGGACGATCACGCTCGACATCCGCACGATCGATTACAAGTCCAAACCCTATGACCCGATGCTCAAACCCTTGCTGGACAAGGTCGATCCGCAGATCGGCCGTATCGAACTGACCTTCGCCTCGGCGCGTGTGCATCCCGACATCGCCGATCTTCAGGCGGCCGGCGTGAAATATGTGCAGTCCAGGATCACGCTTCAGGGCTATGACCCGGCCCTGATTGCGCGGCAGGAGGTCATGCTGCCCAAGAGCTTCGCGGGCAAGGACGAGCTTTACCGCCTCATTGTGACCTACGGCCCGAAAGACCCGGCGCCCGCCTGCTGAACCGACGGGCGTCGGTCATCGTATCTCGAACATGTCCAGTATCAGGCTTGTTCTTGCAGATCAGTTATCGGCGCGGCTGGCCATCCGGAGTCGGGCCGACAAGGACGCCGATGTCTTCCTGATGGCCGAAGTGTCCGAAGAAGCGACCTATGCCCGGCATCATGTCAAAAAAATCGCCTTTCTGTTCGCCGCCATGCGTCACTATGCCGAGGCGCTGAAAGCGGCGGGATATCGCGTGCGATATGTACGTTTTGATGATCCTGACAACAGCCACAGCCTGCCAGGCGAGATCGAACGGGCGCGCCGCGACCTGGGCATTCGGGAGGTGCAGATCACAGAACCGGGCGAATGGCGGCTGAAGCAGGTCTTCGACGCCATGGACGACGTCACCCTGCTGGAAGACGATCGGTTTCTCTGTTCGACCCGATGGTTCTCGCGCTGGGCGGAGGGACGTAAGCAACTGCGCATGGAATATTTTTACCGCGAAATGCGCCGCGCCCACGGCATACTGATGGACGGGCGCCAACCGTGCGGTGGCGAATGGAACTATGACGCCGAAAACCGCTCCCCTCCGCGTGAGGGTCTCGCTATACCCCGCCGCCTCAGTTTCCGCAAAGACGCTATAACGCGCGAAGTCCTCGATATGGTCGCCAAAGCCTTTCCGGACAATCCCGGTCAATTGGAGCCGTTCCATTTTGCCGTCACCCGGTCTCAGGCCCTGAAGGAACTCGATCACTTCGTCGCCCACATCCTGCCGCAGTTCGGGACCTGGCAGGACGCCATGCTGGGCGCCGAACCCTACATGTATCACTCGCTGCTGTCGGCCTACCTCAATGCCGGACTGCTCTACCCGCTGGAGATCTGTCAGGCCGCCGAGCGCGCCTATCGGGACGGGACGGCACCGCTCAACGCCGTCGAAGGCTTTATCCGTCAGATTCTGGGGTGGCGCGAATATGTCCGCGGCCTCTACTGGCGATATATGCCGGATTATGCGGCGATGAACGCCCTTGAGGCGCACGAGGATCTGCCGTGGTTTTACTGGTCAGGCGAGACGCAGATGAACTGTGTGCGTACGGCGGTGATCCATACGCTCGAACATGCCTATTCCCACCATATCCAGCGGCTTATGATTACCGGCAACTTCGCCCTGCTCGCGGGCATAGATCCTCGGCAGGTACATGACTGGTATCTGGGCGTTTATGCCGATGCTTATGAATGGGTGGAACTGCCCAATACGTTCGGCATGGCGCTGCACGCCGACGGTGGACTGATGGCCTCAAAACCCTATGCCGCCTCCGGTGCCTATATCAATCGCATGAGTGATTTCTGTAAGGACTGCCACTACAGATTTGACGTTCCGGTCGGCGAAAACGCCTGTCCCTTCAATGCGCTGTACTGGGATTTTATGGCGCGTCACGAAGCGCGTTTCCGCAAAAATCCACGCCTGTCCTACGTCTATGCCAACTGGGCGCGCATGGACGATGAGCGGCAGGCGGCCTTCAGGACACAGGCTCAGGCGCATCTTCAGGCCATGCGCGACGGGCGTCTGTGATGCCGCGCGGTGTGAAAAAATCCGACCTGCCGCAAAAGACCTGTCAGACCTGCGGCCTGCCCTTCACCTGGCGCAAAAAGTGGGCGAAGATGTGGGAAGAGGTGCGCTATTGCTCGGACAGATGCCGCCGGACTAAGAAACTTGCCCGATAGACGGCTCGACAGACGGAAAACCATTCATGACCTTGCCGCCGCTCAATCCGGTCTATGCCGGGCTTGGCACGACCATCTTCACCACCATGTCGGCGCTGGCCATGGAGACCGGGGCCATCAACCTGGGGCAGGGCTTTCCGGAAACGGACGGCTTCCCGGAGGTGCGCGAAGCCGCCGCCCGCGCGCTGATGCAGGCCTCTAACCAGTACGCGCCGATGAAGGGGCAGGGGGCGCTGCTGGAGGCCGTCGCGGACTTCTATGGCCGTACGCAGAGCCTTACGCTCGATCCCGCCAAAAATGTCCTGATCACTTCCGGCGCGACCGAAGCGCTGGCGGCGGCGGTGTTCTCGCTGATCGCTCCGGGCGACGAAGTCATCGTCTTCGAGCCGCATTACGACGCCTATGCGCCGCTGATCGCGCGCGCAGGGGGCGTGGTGGTACGCGTGCGTCTTAATCCACCGGACTGGCGTTTCAGCGAGGCGCAACTGGCCGAGGCCTTTTCGCCGCGCACCCGCATGGTCATGGTGACGACGCCGAACAACCCCACCACGCGGCTCATTCCGCCGGAAGACTGGGCGCTTCTGGCGCGCTTCTGCGTGGCGCATCAGGCCTGTGTGGTGTCGGACGAGGTGTGGGAGCAGGTGGTGTTCGACGGCGCGCGGCATCACGGCGTGCTCAATGCGCCTGAGCTTGCCGAACTGGGCGTCAAGATCGGCTCGGCGGGCAAGCTGTTTGCGCTCACCGGCTGGAAGGTCGGCTTTGTCTGCGCGTCGGAGCGCCTCGTCACCCAGATGGCCAAGGCGCACCAGTTCCTCACCTTCGCCACGCCACCCATGCTGCAAACGGCGGTCGCTTTCGGACTGCGCCTGCCCGACAGCCGTTTCGCCGAAGAGGCGGCCGCGCTTCAACGCTCGCGCGATCTGCTGCGCGCAGGGCTTGAGACCGAAGGATTCCAGACCCTGCCGTCGGAAGGCACCTACTTCCTCAATATCGATCTCCCGAGGTCGGGCATCGCGCTGGATGGTCAGTCTTTTGCCCTGCGCGCCGTGCAGGAAGCCGGGGTCGCCACCATTCCTCTGGAGGCCTTCTGCGCGCCCGGCGGCGAGCCTCTGCCCGTGATAAGATTATGCTTCGCCAAAAGCGACGCGACGCTCAACCGGGGCATCGACCGTCTGCGCACCGCGCGGCGGCTGTTGACCTAGACGGCTTACGGAAAATTTGCAGTGCAGCAAAATGGCCACAGTTTCATTTGTGACGAAGCTGTTGATATTGTTCCGATTCATTTACTGACAAGGCGTTTCTAAAATCGCGTTCATGTTGTGCAGCCTTATTGCAGGGCACAAAAAACTGTGTGACGCTTTTATGATCCAGACAGGATGAGCGACCGGCCCTCCCGCACCTCCGGCGCTCTGCACAAGGGGATCATATATGTCGAACACATCCAGGTCGAACACGGGGCGCCGTTTCGGATCGAAGGGCTTTTATCGTTTTGCGGGCGTTTCCGCCCTGGCGCTGTTGAGCGCCGGAGCGGCCTTTGCCGAGGATGTGCCGGCCCCCGATCCTGATACCGCGGCCGAGGTGACCGACGTCGTGGTGACGGCGACCCGCCGCGCCACCAATGTGCAGAAAATCCCTTACAATATCTCCGCCGTCGGCGCCGCCGAAGCCGAGCGCGTCGGCATAGTCGAAATCGCCGATCTGGCGCGCATCACGCCGGGCCTGAGCTTCCGCGATGTCGGCGCGCGCGATAACGGATCGGTCATCCTGCGCGGTCTTTCGGTCGATCCGCTGCGCGTCTCCACCGGCGGCGATAACGGTTCGGTGGCGCAGTATATCAACGAAACCCCGGTCACCAATCAGCCGCGCGTCTTCGATATAGACCATATCGAAGTGCTGCGCGGCCCGCAGGGCACGCTTTATGGTTCCGGGTCGCTGGGCGGCGCTATCCGCTACATCGTCAACGACCCGAAAATGTATTACGACGCCTCGCTGGGCGCCGAGGTCTACAAGATCGGCGAAGCCGAAGAGGGCTCGTACAAGCTGACCGGCATGATCAACCTGCCGCTGGTCGACAACAAGCTGGCCCTGCGCGTGGCCTTGCAGCACCTCGATGACTCGGGTTTCACCGACTATCCGATGGTTATCAGCGGGCCGAAGACCGACCTCGACTTTGAAAAGCGCACGACGGGGCGCGCCTCGCTCTTGTGGCAGCCGACCGAAGCCTTCTCGGCCACGGCCAGCGTCTATTACGACAATGCCAAGGCCGGCGGCCGCACCGGCTCCAATTCCGGCTTCACCATCAAGCCCGCCTATGACGGCGTATCGGACAATTCCGACCCGACGCAATGGTCCTATCCGGCCTCCAACTACCGTCCGTATACCCTGGGCAAGTACGAGATCGGTCAGCGCTTCGAGGAGCCGGAATCGAACCACTACCTGCTGTCGGCGCTGGAGTTGAAATACGATTTCGGCTTCGCAGAACTGACATCCTCGACCTCCTACACGAAGGAAAACCTGCTGGGGCACCGCGATCAGACCGATCTGCTGCTGGGTCTCGGCTTCGGTTACGAAAACTATCCCGACTTCCGTGCCTTCACCACGGAGGAGGAAGACTTCGAAGCCACGGTGCAGGAACTGCGCCTTGTGTCGAAAAGCGGCGGGGCGTTCGACTACGTCGCCGGCCTCTACTACACCAAGGAAAAGGGCTATGGCACGTCGAAGGAATTCACGCCGGGGCTGGCGCAGTTCTGGGGCCTGGGCCGCACCGACGATCTGGAGTATTTCTCGACCGATGACTCCGAATATACCGAAGTCGCGGCCTTCGGCGAACTGACCTGGCACGTCAGCGACCTGTGGCAAATTACCGGCGGCCTGCGCACTTTCGAACTGAAGGACGACGTGATCTCGTGCACCGCCCTGCCGTTGTATGACGATCCCTTCTCGGACGACATCACCTTCTCCTGCGCCGACGGGTCGTCCAAGGTCAGCAAGACCATCTACAAGGCCAATACCTCGTATCAGTTGACGCCCGACATGATGCTTTACGGCACCTTCTCACAGGGCTTCCGCCGCGGCGGCGTCAACACCCTGCCCGACGGGGCGCAGTTCGGTGGCATCACCGAAGCCCAGCGCAAATATATCCCCGATACGGTCGATAATTTCGAGCTGGGTGTCCGGTCGCAGTGGTTCGACCGCACCTTGACGCTGAACGCCGCCCTGTTCCATATCGACTGGCAGGACGTGCAACTGGCCTCACTGGCACCGGGCAACCTGCCCATCATCGCCAATGCCGGCAAGGCGACCTCCGATGGCGTGGAAATCGAATCCGAATGGAAGGCGACCGACGCCCTGTCCTTCAGCTTCGGCTACGCCTACACCAAGGCCGAAATCGCCGAAGACTATTTCAACCGCAATGAGGACGGCGACATCCTCAACACCTTCCTGAAAGGCACGGCGCTGCCCGGCACGCCGGAGCATCAGGTCAGTCTGGCGGTGGATTATGACTTCCCGGCCCTGCCGGTCGGCGATCTCAGCGTCCATGCCGATGTCAGCCATTCGTCGAAGGTCACGACTTCGGCGGAACTGGATAGCCTCGATTACCGCACGCTGGACGGCTTTACCGAGGTCAATGCCTCGGCCATGCTGCTCCCGTCCGACGGCGTCAAGGTCCGGCTTTACGTCACCAACCTGACCAACGAATACGCCTTCGTCGCGTCGCAGGGACCGGCAACCTATGGTCTGCAGGGGCAGTTCCTGATCCCCGTTCGTCCACGCACCATCGGCCTGTCTATCTCCAAGAACTTCTGAGTGTTACGCGCAGATCCTGATGTGCTGCTCGCCGAGGCCCTGCGGCTTCGGCGGGCGGGGCGTCTCACGGATGCCATCGGCGTGGCGCGCCGGCTGACCGAGACCGATCCGCGCCGGCTGGATGGCTGGTTCGTCTGGGGTACGAGTGCGCTCGCGGCGGGCAAACTCTCCGAAGCCGAGCAGGTGCTGGGCGAGGGCGCACTTCGTGCGTCACCTGAGGCGCGGGTGCGTTTTCTGGTGCCGCGGGCTCGCGCCCTGACGGCTCTGGGCCGGGCGGCGGAGGCCGTGGCCGTCGCCCGCGAAGCCTTGCCCGGCGTCACGCAGGCAACGGACTTCAACACGCTCAGCGCCGTCCTGTCGCAGGCCAACCTGCCGGAAGAGGCCTTGCCGCTGTCGGAAAAGGCCGTGGCGCTGGACCCGGCGGCGTCCGATGCGTGGAACAATCTCGGCAGCCTGTATCAGTTTCTCGGTCGCATGGCCGAGGCGGAAACGGCCTATGAGCGGGCCATCGCCAGCGGCCCTAATGCCGCCGCGCATCTGGCCCTGGCGCGGGTGCGCAAATGGTCGGCGACGGACAACCACGTCGACCGGTTGAAGACGGTGCCTCTGATCGGTCCGCTCGATGAGGCGCGCATCGCCTACGCCTTGTTCAAGGAGCTGGACGATCTGGGCCGGACGGACGAGGCGTGGGAGGCCCTGACGCGTGGCGCGACGGTGGCGAAGGCGGCCACCGGCGGCTGGGACGCCGCGCAGGAAACCGAAACGGTCGCGGCGTGGCAATTATCATTTCCCCCTCGCCCCTACGGGGAGAGGGCCGGGGTGAGGGGGCTGACACCCGTTTCCCCCTCACCCGGCGCTGGCGCGCCACCCTCTCCCACTGGGGGCGAGGGAAAAAAGCCGCGACGCCTTTTCATCGTTGGTCTCCCGCGCTCCGGCACCACCCTGGTCGAGCGCATACTGGCCGCGCACTCGCACGTGCAGGCGCTGGGCGAACTTCAAACCTTCGGCCTGGCCGTCAAGCGCGCGTCGCAAAGCCCGACGCCGCACCTGCTCGATGCCGATACGGTGCGACGGTCCGCCGACGCCGATCCCGCTGAAATCGCGGCGCTTTACGACACCGAGACCGCCTTCCTGTGGGATGGCAGGAGCCGGGTGACCATCGACAAGCTGCCGCACAATCACGACTATTGCGGCCTGATCCGCCGGGCCTTTCCCGACGCCACCATCGTCCATGTTCGCCGCGACCCGATGGATTCGCTGTTCGGGGCTTACCGCCTGCTGTTCGCCCACGCGCACAAATGGTCCTACGCTCTGGAAGACCTCGCCGCCCATTACGACCACTACCGCCGCCTGATGGCTCACTGGCAGGCGGGCGATCCGGCCATTATCGACCTCTCGCTGGAAACCCTCATCGCCAGCCCGGAAAGCGAGATCCGCCGGCTGCTGAGCGTCTGCGGCCTGCCGTTCGAGCCGGCCTGCCTGTCGCCGCACGAGGCGAAGGGCGCGGTCGCCACGGCCTCCTCGGCACAGGTACGCAAGCCGATCAATGCCGAAGGCGTCGGCGTATGGCGGCGCTATGAGCGCGGACTGAAACCGCTGCACGATCGCTTACAGGCTCTGGGCTATATTCCCTCTTCCACATGAGGCGGAATGCGCTAATTTGTGATCACACAAGAAGGTTCCAAACCATGCGTCACATTCCTCATTTCATCGGCGGCAAGGCGGTCGCGGGCACGTCCGGCAGGCAGGGCGACGTCTTCGACCCTAATACCGGCAAGGTGCAGGCGCAGGTCGATCTCGGCACGCCGGAGGAACTGAACCACGCCGTCGCGGTGGCCAAGGCCGCGCAACCGGGCTGGGCCGCGCTCAACCCTCAGCGCCGCGCGCGGGTGATGTTCGAGTTCAAACGCCTGCTCGAACGTGACATGGAGGCCTTGGCGAACCTTCTGGCCTCAGAGCACGGCAAGGTCGTGTCCGACGCCAGGGGCGACATTCAGCGCGGGCTTGAGGTCGTCGAATTCGCCTGCGGCATCCCGCACCTGCTGAAGGGCGAATATACCGAAGGGGCGGGGCCGGGCATCGATGTCTTTTCCATGCGTCAGCCGCTGGGCGTCGTCGCCGGCATCACGCCGTTCAACTTCCCGGCCATGATTCCCATGTGGATGTTCGCCCCGGCTCTGGCCACCGGCAACGCCTTTATCCTCAAGCCCTCCGAGCGCGATCCGTCGGTGCCGGTGCGTCTGGCCGAACTGCTGTTGGAGTCCGGCCTGCCCGAAGGCGTGCTCAATGTCGTCCACGGCGACAAGGCCGTGGTCGACGCCATTCTCGACCACCCCGACATCCGCGCGGTGAGCTTCGTCGGCTCCTCCGACATCGCCCAGTACGTCTACGGGCGCGGCGCGCAGAACGGCAAGCGGATGCAGTGCATGGGCGGCGCCAAGAACCACGGCATCATCCTGCCCGACGCCGACCTCGATCAGGCCGTGGCCGACATCATGGGGGCGGCCTACGGCTCGGCCGGCGAGCGCTGCATGGCCCTGCCCGTGGTGGTGCCGGTGGGCGAAGACACGGCCGAACGTTTACGGCCGAAACTGGTCGCCGCGGCCGAGGCCCTGCGCGTCGGCGTCTCCACCGATGCCGAAGCCCATTACGGCCCGGTCGTGTCGGCGGCGCACAAGGCGCGCATCGAACGGTACATCCAGATGGGCGTGGACGAAGGGGCCGAACTGGTCCTCGACGGTCGCGGATTCCGCCTTCAGGGGCATGAGGAGGGCTTCTTTCTGGCCCCCAGCCTGTTCGACCACGTCACGCCGTCGATGCAGACCTATCAGGACGAAATCTTCGGCCCGGTGCTGCAAATGGTGCGCGCCCGGACGCTGGAAGAGGCCATCCAACTGCCGTCGCGCCACCCTTACGGCAATGGCGTAGCCATCTTCACGCGCAATGGCGACGCCGCGCGCGAGTTTGCCGCGCAGGTCGAGGTCGGCATGGTCGGCATCAATGTCCCGATCCCGGTGCCGGTGGCCTATCACAGCTTCGGGGGCTGGAAACGCTCAGGCTTCGGCGACCTCAACCAATACGGTATGGACGGCGTGCGCTTCTATACGCGCACCAAGACGGTGACTCAGAAGTGGCCGAAAGGCGGGGGGGTGGTCGATCAGAGCTTTGTCATCCCGACGATGGGGTAAAGACACTCGTTACTGAGGAGCAAATGCCTACGCACATAAAGTGCGTGCGGTTCTTTTTATAGTAGGTTAAATTATTCCGCAGATAATTCATCGACGAAAAAGATCGTTTATAACTTAACAGGCGCAGAATTGATGGCTGATGTAGTTACAAAAACCCTGTCTACTGAGCAGTACGTAAGTTTGCTTGAAATTGAAGAAACTCACTTTGTTGATTTGAAAAGTGCGGATATTTCCCCTGCCAAATTGACAAAAGCAGTTTCCGCTTTTGCTAACACGAGTGGTGGAGAGGTGTATATTTGCATTGAGGAAGTAGAGGGCGTTAATGGTAAGGAGCGCATTTGGTCTGGTTTTGCGGATCAAGAGCAAGCAAATGATATATTTCAAGTTATTGAAGGTGTAGCGCCACTTAAGAACGGGTATTCGGCGGAGTTTCTTGCGCATGACGGTGCCTCTGGTTTTGTTTTGCATTTAACTATTTATAAATCGCAAGATATAATTTCAGCATCTGATGGAACAGTTTATGTACGCCGAAGCGCTCAGAGCTTACCTGTAAAAGGGGATCAATCTCTAGAAAGATTGCGTTATGATAAAGGTGTAAAAACTTTTGAGGATGAGCTTCTGAATGGTGTAGAGATATCGGAAATTACAAATTCAAATACTATTATAGAATTTCTTATAAACGCTCTTCCTACAGCCGAGCCTGAGGAATGGCTTAAGAAGCAGCGCGTTTTAATAAATAACAGACCATCAGTAGCAGGAGTATTGTTATATTCAGACAATCCTCAAGCAATATTGCCAAAGCGGTCGGCCATAAAAATCTTAAGGTACCAGACTAAATCTGAGGCAGGAAGGGATTTTCTTGCATTTGATCCTGTCACTATTGAGGGGCCCATTTATTCTCTAATTTATGACGCTATAGACAACGTTAAGGAAATTATTGAGGGGATACAGAAAATCGGACCTTCCGGGATGGAGAGCATAAGTTATCCGGAGGAAGCTCTGCATGAAATACTGACAAATGCTGTGCTGCACAGGGATTACAATGTTGCAGCAGATGTTCAGGTGAAGATATTTGACAATAGAGTCGAAATTGAAAGTCCGGGTCGTTTGCCTGGTCATGTGACTATACAAAATATTACAAAAACGCAGTTTGCTCGAAATCCTAAAATTGTAAGACTTGTTAATAAATTTAAAAATCCGCCGAACAAAGATGTGGGAGAAGGTGTTAACACTGCTTTCGAGGCAATGGGTAAATTGCGTTTGAAAGAACCGATTATTGAAGAACTGGATGCAACTGTTAAGGTTACTTTAAGGCATGAAAGCCTGGCATCTCCAGAACAAATGGTCATGGAATACCTGTTAACCGAATCTGAAATTACAAATTCTATAGCTCGTGAAATAACTGGCATTAAGTCGGAAAATTCAATGAAGCAGGTTTTTTACAAATTGAGAGATAGTGGGCAATTGGAGCAGCATAAAGTTGCGGGTAAGAAGCCTACTTGGAGAAATCCGGGTGGAAGAAATTAGATAATGCTTTTGCATTTAGTTTATATATTGACCATTGGTGATTTTATGTCATTTATTTCAATTCTATATTTAATTTAATTATTAAACAATTTATGACTAAACGACGCATCCATCTTGGTGTTTATTGCCCCGCGCGCCCGGTCCATAAGCCACACCTTCGGCTTTTCCCCGTGCAATGCAAAACCATTTAACAAAGGTTCGCCAACCCTGACCAAGGGGGCGAGGCCGGGGGCGGCTTCGGGTGACAGAGACAGACTTTTATCCGCTGACTGAATAATCGCGCCTCACAGACACTCCGGTTTTGTCCATCAGGACCGCTTATAGTTCCGGGCTGGTCGCTTCCGGGCATATCTTCGTATGACCTTGTCATCGCGCGCCCAACACCTTTCGGCGGCGTGTTATTTGGTCCGGAAGGGCAGGGCGGGCAGGCCTTCGGCGTTCATCAGGTTGGGGCGGGCTGCTTCGTCCCAGGCAAAGCGCACGGCGACCGGTTGCGGCACGACCGGGCTTGAGACGATGACCGTATGGCCGGCGATGGTCGCCGTGGCGGGCCTCCACACACCGTCCGCGCCGGCAATCTGGAACCAGGTCAGAGGCTTGGCGTCTTTGGCCACAAGCCCGCTGCCCGTATCGCCGAAGCTCACAATCGCCTGGCCGTTTTCGACGCTCAGGGCGCGGAATTTCGGGCCATTCAATACCAAATCGCTCTGACCGTAGGTCTTCGACAGGGCGAGATTAGCCAGACGCTGACCCACGGTGACCTTGTCGCGCGGGTGGATGTCGGTCAGGTCATCGACCAGATCGGTGGTGACGATCATGCCGGTATTCCTGATGCGCAGGGCCTCGGTCTGGGCCTCCCAGATCAGCGGCAGGCCTTCGGGCGAGACGACCTGGTGCGGGCGCACCACGTGGTAGAGGTGCGGGGCGAGTTGCGCGTAGTAAAAGGCAAGGTCCTGCCCGAAGACGCCGCGCCAGCCGCCGATCAGCGCCTCCATCTTGTCCGCATAGTCGTCGGCGGCGCCCGGAAACTCGCCGCCGGAAATCAGGTTGGACTCGCCCTGATACCAGATGACGCCTTTCAGGCCGTAGGGCACGATGGGCAGGATCATGGCGTTATAGATGCCCGATACGTCGGAGCCGTCGACCTTTTCACCCGGTTTGACCCCCGCATAGCGTTTCAGCGACGGCACGGCGGCCATGCCTTCCGGCGCGGTCCACGGCTCGATGCGCGTCCCGCCCCAGGTCGAGTCGATCAGCCCGACCGGCGTGTTCAGCGTCGTGTGCAGGCGCTTGCCGAACACATAGGCCGCGGCGGAAAAGCGCGACGTCTCAAGGCTTTGCGGCGTGGTGACGATCCACTGGCCTTCGACATCGGCGGCGGGGGTGTTCGAGCGGGCTTTTTTGATCTTGAACAGGCGGATTTGCGGCGTGTCGGCGGCGGCCAGTTGCTCTTCCGCGCCGAAAACGTCCTTCTGACCCGGCTGATTGCGGAAAGGCTTTTCCATGTTCGACTGACCCGAAGCCAGCCACACCTCACCGATCAGAATGTCGGAAACGGTGAGGGTCTTGTCCTTGCCCGCCACAGTCATCTGCATCGGCGCGGCTGAGCGTTTCAGGGGCTTCAGCGTGACCTTCCAACGCCCGTCGGCCCCGGCGGTGGCGCGCTGCGTCTGGCCCGCGATCTTTACCGTGACCTTTTCACCGGCGTCGGCGTGGCCCCATATGGCGACCGGCTGACCGGCCTGAAGCACCATGTGATCGGAGAGGATGTTCGGCAGCCGCACCCCGGCCATGGCGGCGTTCCAGCCGAGACCTGCGACAGCGGCGCTCAAGCCGAGCAGGGTGGTGACGAACAGGCGTCTGCGCATGGTTTCCTCACTTCTTTTATGGCTGGGGACGGGCCATACCTTCGTCGGGCGTTACAGGCTTGTCAAACCGTGTATAAGCCCTAAACTAAGCACAAACAATCAATATCGAGCAGGGAGTCGCCGCAATGCCCGCCTTCATGGATCGCCGTCAGCTTCTCACCGCCGCCACGGCTTCGGCCTTGGTGCCGGTCGCGGCCTTTGCGCAGGATTCCGGCGCACCGCTCGCCGCCGAAGGCCTGAAGGTGGCGCTTCTGCCGCCGCTGGAAAGCTTCCCCATCTGGCCCAAGGGCAAGATGCCGGGCGCCAAGGGCGTGACGGTCAAGGAAGAGTGGATTCTGCGCAATCCGAAGGACGGCAACCCCAACGACACGGCGGCCACCCACGTCACCGATCCGATCCTGATGGTGCGCCGCCCGGCCAATCCCAACGGCGCGGCCCTTCTGATGATTCCCGGCGGCGGCTATGCCCGCGTGGCGGTGAGCCGCGCCGGCGGCGGCACGGACAAGGATTTTGCCGATCGCGGCACGACGGTCTTCGTCATGACCTATCGTCTGCCGGCCGATGGCTGGGGTTCAGGTCCGGAAGCCCCGCTGCAGGACGCCCAGCGCGCCATTCGCCTGATCCGCCATCGCGCCAAGGAGTTCGGCATCGATCCGAACCGTATCGGCGTCATCGGCTTCTCGGCGGGCGGGCATCTGGCCGGTTGGTTGTCGGAAAGCTTCGCGCGCGACACCTATGCGCCGATCGACGAGGTCGACAAACAGCCGACCAAGCCGCTGGTCACCGGCATGTTCTATCCGGTGATGACCATGATGGCTCCGCACGCTCACGGCGGCTCGGTCAAGAACATGTTCCCCAACGGCGGCACCGACGAGCAGAAGCGGAAGGTGTCGCTGGAGTTTAACCTGCCTGCCGACATGCCGCCGACCTTCCTGGCCCATGCGGGTGACGACAAGGTGGTGCCGGCGGAAAACAGCCTGATCCTTTATCAGGCCTTACGTGCGCAGAAGACGCCGACCGAGCTGCATATTTTCGAAACGGGCGGGCATGGCCTGCGCGAAAACGGCAGGGATCATCCCTACATGCCGCTGTTCGAGGTGTTCGCCAAGCGGCATGGGTTATGGGGCTAGGACGCCTTCGCCCGATGCCACGGTCTATGGCAATAGGGTGGTATGCTGTCGCCGGACAAAGCCCCCAGTTGGAACAATGCCTGTTTAAGTGCGGCCCGGCCTTCGCGGCGCATGGGCAGCAACGGCAGGCGCAGGTCCTCCGCCATCTGCCCCCGCATGGACAGGGCCGCCTTGACCGGCGTCGGGTTGGGCTCGCTGAACAACAGCCGGATCAGCGGGCGCAGGCTTTCGAACAGCGCCCAGGCGTCCTCGATGCGATTGGCCTTCATCAGGGCATAGATCTCGACGAAGCGTTCGGTGAGGATGTTAGCCGAGGCCATGATGCCGCCCGCGCCACCCATCTGGACGGTGAGAAAGAAGCCGTCATCATCGCCGCTCAGCACCTGCAGGCCGTCGATATCGATCAGGCCTTGCAGGGACTCGATCGTCTGACCACAGGCCTTGATCGCCGGGAAGCGCCCTTGAGCGTGCAATCGCGCCACGCAAGGCAGCCGCATGGATGTACCGGTGCGCGCGGGCACATTATACAAAACAATCGGCTTATCAGTAGCTTCGGCGACACTCATGAAGTGCCTGTAGAGTCCTTCGGTGGTAGGGCGGACATAGGACGGCGCGCTGACGAGAAACCCGGCTATGGGCATGTCGTTCAGGCTTCTGGCGGCATCGGCGACCTGCGCCGTCGCGGGCCCTTCCAGACCCACGAGCACAGGGGTACGGACATCCGGGCGGCGTCGCGCTGAGACGGCCAGAACGGAGTCAAGGAGCCTCCGTCGCTCGTCGGCTCTGAGGGCATAACCTTCGCCTGTGGTTCCTGCGACGACGAGTCCGTGCACGCCTGAGTCAAGCAGGTGCTGAGCGTGGTCCGACGCAGCGGCATGGTCGATGGCTCCGTGAAAAAAGGGCGTGGGCATGGGCACCCAGACGCCGGAAAAATCTGTGTGGGGCATGGGAAAACTCTAGGCGAGATGGGGCGGCAGGATGTGCCGGAAGGCGCCGATTTCGGCAGCCGGCAGGCCAAGGATCAGGGCATGGATCAAGACCGCGCAGGCGGCCGTCCGGGTCATCACCCACAAACGGCGTTTCTGGTCGCGCGGCAGGTCTTCGCGCGCGCCGATCGACGCCTGTTCGCTGCGCAGGATGGCTTCCGCGCCGGGACAGAGGTCGTCATCGATGGTCAGGGAAAAACAGACGGGTTCGGCGGTTTCAGGAACGGACATGGGCCGGTGCTCTCAGGTTGAACCGGTCGCCGTCATAGGATGTGCCGCGTAGAGGCGGCGTATAGTTTGATTTCAGGTACGTATAGATTTTGTCTCTGCAACGTTAAGCAATCATTCGTCTCAACACCGAATTACCCTTGCGCGCCGCGAGAACCGCAGTGACGAACTCACGCCGGATGGCGGGATAGTCGATGGTCGGCGCGTAAAAGCCCTGAAGGGTATGATAGATGAAGGCGTGGATGCGCGTGATGTCTTCACCCGTCAGGTCGGGCAGCGGGTCGCTGATCAGTATGGCCAGCGAGCGGACGACGGCGCTTTCGGCCTCATCGTCGGTGGCGTAGACGTACAGCAGGCGGTCGAGCGCGTGTTCCAGAACCTTGAGATCGATGATCATGACGGACCTTCGGGGCAAACCTCATCTTATGCCCTGAGGCTGCGCCTTCTGCCGTAAGCGGACAATGTGCAGAAACAGCGGCTCGCATAAAGGTGAAAAAATGCCGCCGGAGTTTATCCGGCGGCATCCGTGCTTACCATTTGCGCTCCACCTGGAGGGTGAAGGTACGGCCCAGAAGGTCGTACTGGCTGGTCAGAGCGGCGTTGCCGAAGCGCGCCGCACCGTAGTTGGAGATGGCCGGCGGGTCCTCGTTCAGCAGGTTGCGCACCGAGGCGGTGAGCGTCCAGCCCTCGAAGGCCTTGCGCACCGAAAGAGTATGGTTGGCGTAGAACTCGGTATTCATGTCGTAGCAGTAGTTCTGGTTCGCCACGCCGAGCAGGGTGCCGGTGTAGCAGTTCTTCTTGTAGTAATCGAAATCGGACGTTTCCCCCACAAAGGTGCCGCTATAGGTGAAGCTGTAGCTGCCGCGCTGGAGCACAGCCGTCAGGTTGCCGACATATTCCGGATAGCCGACATAGCCGAGATAATTGGTCGGCGTCGTCGCGTTCTTGAGCTGATAGGTCCATTTGCGCACGAAGGAGTGCTGACTGGAGACCGACAGCTTGCCGAACGGGAAGGTGCGGTTATACCCGACCGTCAGATCGAAGCCGCGCATGAACTGCTCAGCGACGTTGACATACGAGTTCTGGATCGTCCGCACGCTGCCGAAGGTGCTCGACCCCGACGTCGTGTCGCGCGTGAACAGGCTGCAGAAGGGCGAGGACATGTTGGCCGAGTTCAGACACTCGTAAACGATGTTATACGCCCCGTAGGTGGTGATCTGGTTGTTGATCTGGGTCTCGAAGAAGTCGATCGCCAGGTTCAGATGGGTGAAGGACGGCGTCAGGACCAGACCCACCGTGCGGTTGTCCGAGGTTTCGGGCTGAAGCCCGGCCGCGCGCCCGCCGCCGGTATAGACGGTCGCGGATGAGCCCAGACCGGCATAGGTCGAGGACAGCCCCAAAGCCGCGCAGTTGGTTTTCACGGTTTCGGAGATGGTGTTGCTGGTGCCGTAGTTGACGCAGGGATCGACGGCCGACTGCGCCGAATAACCGACCTGATTGCCCAGATACTGCTCATAAAGCGACGGGGCGCGGAACGACGTGCCCTGCGAACCGCGCAGACGCACGCTGTCGGTCACGGTCCAGTTCAGGCTGCCCTTGTAGGTCGTGTTCGACCCATAGGACTCGTAGTCGCTGTAGCGCGTGGACAGGGCGATATCGACGCGTTTGGCGAACGGCAGGTCCTTGACGACCGGCACGCCGAATTCGGCGTAAACCTCGTTGATCGAGTCGCGGCCCGTCGTCTGGCCTGCAACCGTCGAGCCCCAATAGTTGGAAATCGAGGCGTTCGGGCCCGGCTGGTCGTTGATATATTCCTTGCGCAGCATCACGCCGACGCTGGCCGCCACGGTGCCCGCCGGCAGGTCGAACAGGTCGCCCGAGGCGCTGGCTTCGACATAGGACTGACGGTAGGTGGTGTGGCCTTCTTCGTAGCCGAACAGGAAGGCGGATTCCTCGGCGGTGAACTGACCCGTTTCGACGGTCGACTGACGGAAGTAGTTGACGCCGCCCGTGGGGCAGGCCGTTGCGGTGATCAGCAGGGCCGTGTTGCACAGGGTCGCGCCGACCGTGGCGTTGACGCGATCATTGTAGACGAAGTCGCCGCCATAGGTCGAATTGTTGTTCGACACCTGCGCCGCCACGTCGTAGGTCCAGCCCTTGAGGAAGCCCAGCTCGGGCAGGTCGCCGCGTACGCCGATCAGGGCGCGGGTATAGCGCGTGTCCTGATCCGCATTGGTCGGGATCATGATTATCGAATAGGCCGATGTCTTCAGCACATTATAGGGGTTGGAGGCGCTGACGGTCGGGAAGAGCTGACGCCAGTTTTCCTGACGCGAGACGCGGCGGTTGTACATGAAGTCGCCATAGACTTCGGTGCCGTTATCGAACCTATAGTCGCCGGTGAAGTTGACCGAGCGGCGCGTGACCGGCGAAATGGCCGTCTTGCTGGCCCAGCGGCTGTCCATATAGGGCGCGGTGGCGCGCGAGTTGCGCGACTCTTCGGGCGTGCTGCCCGTATAGATGACGCGCTTCAGACCATTGGACTGCGTGGCGTCATAGACATAGTAGTTGCCGTTATAGAGGACACCGGCGGTCAGGCCGTAGCATTTGTAGCTGCCGGTGGCCGGGTCGATCACGTCGGCGCGCGTGCCGTCCGTGTAGAAGATGCGCTGTTCCGGGCAACTCAGAAAGTCGCGGTCGCTGTAGCGCAGGGCCTCCTGCTTGTAATAGTCGAGATTGAAGATACCGTGGAAATTGCCGGCATTGATCGACTGGCTCAGGCTGGTGCTGTAGGACTCGCCGCCGCCCTGTTCCGGCAGGGCCGCGAAGGCCTTGAAGCTGCCGCCGCTCGACGTCTTCTTGGTGATGACATTGACCACGCCGGCGATGGCGTCGGAACCATAGATGGCCGAGGCACCGTCTTTCAGGATCTCGTAGCGGTCGACGATCGAATTGGGGATGGTGTTGAGATCGACCGGTCCGACCTGACCGCGCGAACCCGCGGGCCCGACGCGGTGACCGTTGATCAGGATCAGGGTGCGGTTGGCGCCCAGACCGCGCAGCGACAGCGTATTGACGCCCGGACCGCCGGTGACGTTATAGCCGGTATAGCCGTTGTCGATCTGTGAAGCGCTGGCGGCGATGGTCGAGCTTTGCAGGATGCGCGTGGTGTCGACCTGACCTTCCAGTTCGGCCTTTTCGGTCGTTATGACCTGAATGGGCGAGGTGGCGGTGAATTCGCTGCGGCGCAGGCGCGAGCCGGTGACGACGACTTCCTGGATTGTCTCCGTCGGGGCCTCCTCGGCCTTGGCCGGAGTGGGATCGCTGGTCGTTGTCTGGGCGGCGGCCGGGAGGCTGCCCAGGGCGGCGACCATAAGCGCGGCTGAACTGAGGGCGGTGTTGAGTCTGTATTTTCCGGGTATATTTGTTTTCATTGATACGCTCCTGAGGAAACCGCCGAACAAGGGGAGGGGCGGACCGTATCAAATGAAAATATAGCCCTTTCAACGTCAACTAAACTTCATGACGAAAATATAAATGTCATTATTTGTATTGTATTTATGATATAGTTTGTTGCGAGGAAATTTAAATCATAGTGTTATTGAAATGAGGTTTGTGAAATTCTGTTTTAATGTTGTCTCGTTTGTTTCGAAACGTATATTTTGCAACCATATGGAAACGCCCGCTCCGCGAGGGCGGAACGGGCATTTCAGCTTCCGATAGAAGATGCGTCAGATGTCGGTTTCGGCCAGCGACAACAGGCTGGCATTGCCGCCGGCCGAGGTGGTATCGACCGAGACGGTGCGCTCGCTTGCGAAACGCAACAGATAGTGCGGACCGCCCGCCTTGGGGCCGGTGCCCGACAGGCCTTCGCCGCCGAAGGGCTGCGAGCCGACCACGGCGCCGATCATCGAGCGATTGACATAGAGGTTACCGACTCTGGCCAGAGACTTGACCCGTTCGGCGGTTTCGGCGACGCGCGAATGCAGCCCCATGGTCAGGCCGTAGCCGCGCGCATTGACGCGGGCGACGACGCTGTCCAGTTCGCCGGCCTTCCACGTCACCACGTGCAGGATCGGGCCGAACCATTCCTGAGCCAGGTCTTCGATGGCATGGAGTCGGATCAGGGTCGGCGGCACGAAGAGGCCGGTCTGCGGCAGATCAAGTGTATGAATCCATTGCGCCTGCATTGACTGGCGATACGCAAGTAATTTGTCGCGGGCGACGGCGTCGATGACCGGACCGACATCGGTGCGGTTATCCGCCGGGTCGCCCAGAACCAGCGCGTCCATTGCGCCTTTCAGCATATGGATGATGGTGTCGGCCACGTCCTCCTGCACGATCAGCAGGCGCAGCGCCGAGCAGCGCTGACCCGCCGAGCGGAAGGCCGAGGTGACGACATCGCTCACCACCTGTTCCGGCAGGGCGGTGGAATCGACGATCATGGCGTTGAGCCCGCCGGTTTCCGCGATCAGCGGTACGAGCGGTCGATGGTCATCGCTGAGCAGGCTGCGGGCGATGGCGCGCGCCGTGCCGGTCGAACCGGTAAAGGCCACGCCGTGCACCAAGGCCGAGGCGGTCAGGGCCGCGCCGACTTCGGGTCCGCCGGGCAGGAAATGCAGCACATCGGTCGGGATTCCGGCCTCGTGCGCCAGTTGCACGGCGCGGAAAGCGATCAGCGGCGTTTGCGGCGCAGGCTTGGCGGCGACAGGGTTTCCGGCGACCAGAGCCGCGGTCACTTGCCCAATGAAAATGGCCAGCGGGAAATTCCATGGCGAAATGCAAGCGAATGTGCCCCGGCCCGTCAGTCGCAGTTCGTTCAGTTCGCCCGTCGGCCCCGGCAGCGTCACCGGGCGGAACTGTTCTCGGGCATTGACAGCGTAATAACGGCAGAAATCGACGGCTTCGCGGATCTCGGCCACGGCGTCGCCCAGCGTCTTGCCGGCTTCGTGGACGCACAGCCCCATCAGTTCAACCCGGTTGGCTTCCATCAGGTCGGCGAGGCGATCAAGGCAGGCGGCGCGCTCTTCGACCGGCGTGGCGGCCCAGCCTTCGGCGGCAGCGGCGGCGGCGACCAGCGCGCGCGTCACGTCGGCAGCGGAGGCTTCGACCACCGTGCCGATCTGTTGCGACGGGTCGGCGGGGCGCAGGACCGGTCTGGCCGTGCCCGTTACGGTCTGACCCGACACCAGCGCCGTGGCGGCGTGGGATTTCGCACCCATGGCGGCGACGGCGCTCAGGGTCGCATCGAGCGTCGCCTGATCGTTCAGGTCCAGACCCTGCGAATTTCTGCGGCCGGGGAAGAGAGCGGCGGGCAGGGGGATGGCCGGGTGCGGGCGGCCTTTGACGGCGGCGATGTGGGCGGCGGGATCGGACAAAAGCGTTTCCTCATTGACGGTTGGGTCGGCCAGTTGATGCACGAAGGACGAGTTGGCGCCGTTTTCCAGCAGGCGGCGCACCAGATAGGCCAGCAGTTCTTTATGCCCGCCGACGGGCGCATAGGTGCGGCAGTTGTAGCCAAGGTCGCGGACCAGTCGTTCATGCAGGCCTTCGCCCATGCCGTGCAGGCGCTGGAACTCGAAGTCGCGCCGCTCACCCGCCCAATCCATGATCGTGGCGACCGTCAGAGCGTTGTGGCCCGCAAAGGCCGGCCAGATGTGCGAGGCGTTGAGCATGTCCTTGGCGCAGGCCAGATAGGAGACGTCGGTGGCGGGTTTGCGCGTGAACAGCGGATAGTCGCTTAAGCCCTCGACCTGCGCGCGCTTGATTTCCGAATCCCAGTAGGCGCCCTTCACCAGACGCACCTTGAGGCGATGGCCGGTTTCCTTGCCGATGGCCTGCGCCCAGCCGATCAGCGGACGCGCGCGTTTGCCGTAAGCCTGCGCCGCCATGCCGAGGCCATCCCAGCCCGACAGGGCCGGATCGCGCAGCACGCCTTCGATGATGTCGAGCGAGATCAGCAGGCGCTCGGTCTCTTCGGCGTCGATGGTCAGGTCCATGCCGTGCGCCGCCGCCTTGTCCGCCAGATGACGGATCATTTCGATCAGTTGCGGAACGCAAGCGTCCTGATTGGCGACCTCATGGCGCGGATGCAGGGCCGACAGCTTGATCGAGATCGAATGGCCTGCGCCTTTGGGGGAGCGGCCCACCGTATCCAGCGCTTTTTCGTATGATGAGAAGTACTTCTCGGCGTCGGCGAAGGTGCGGGCGGACTCGCCCAACATGTCGAACGAGGCGGTAAAGCCCTTGTTTTCCGGCTTGGCGGCGACGTCCAGCGCTTCGTCGATAGTGCGGCCCATGACGAAGACCTCGCCCATCATCTTCATGGCGACGGCGACACCCTGACGGATGACCGGTTCACCCATGCGGGTGACGAGCTTTTTCAGCGTCCCGGCCTGTTCCGGGTCTTCGACCAGGGCCCGGGTGAGGATCAGGCCGAAGGTCGCCGTATTGACCAGTTTCGACCCGGACTTCGACTTGTGCGACAGCCAGTCGGCATCCGAAATCTTGTCACGGATCAACAGGTTGGCGGTCTCAGGATCAGGTACGCGCAGGTACGCTTCGGCCAGCGACAGAAGCGCCACGCCCTCGGCCGTATTGAGGCGGTATTCCTGCAGGAAGCGGTTGACCCAGCCGGTCGATTGCGCCGCTTTCAAATCTTGAAGAATCAACCGGGCCTGCGCCATGACGCGCTGACGCGTCGCGGCGTCGAGCGTGGCGTCGGGGAGCAGGGCGGCCAGAACCTCGGCCTCCGGGGCGCGATGCAGGGCGGTCATGCGGGCGCGGGCGTCGGCAAGGGTCATGGAGGCTCCGGAATGGTCATATATGAAACTTTTTTGAGTATGCGCCGTTTTTTGAAAATGTGCTTGGGATTTTGGCGTTATTGACCGAAGGATATTTATTGATTTATGCATTTTTTATAAGAAAATTCTGTGAGACACGCTGCCATGCTCGATGAGATAGATCGCAAGATTCTCCGCCTGCTTCAGGCGGACGGACGCATGACCAATCAGGCGCTGGCCGAAGCCGTCCACGTCTCGCCTGCCGCCTGCTTCGAGCGCGTCAAGCGCCTCAAGGCCAACGGCTATATTCTGGGGACCATGGCCATTCTCGATCCGGTCAAGCTCGATCGGGCGCTGCTGATCTTTGTCGAGGTGCTGCTCGACCGCACGACCGAGGACGTCTTCGACGCCTTTCGCCACGCCGTGACGCGTCAACCGGAAATCCTCGAGTGCCACATGGTCGCTGGCGGCTTCGACTATCTGATCAAGGCGCGGGTCAGGGACATGGCGGCCTACCGGCAGTTTCTGGGCGATGCGCTGGTCAGTTTGCCCGGTGTGCGCGAAACCCGCACCTATGCGGTGCTGGAAGAGGTCAAAAACGCCATTGCCCTGCCGGTTTAACCGTCTGATCGATTGACCAGACAACGTTGTCGTGGTTTGAAGCGGTATGAGCCTGATCACACTCACCTCCGATTCCTGTACCCTGACCTCCGCCACGGCCATGCCGCGCGCTTCGGGATTTTTGTGGAACCGCAAGATGATGCTGCACGCGACCTGCCGCGGCTTCGTCACCGCCCAGCACATGCAGCCGGAACCGGCCCGCTACAGCCACGCCCCGGTCGTCGAGGGCAAGACCTTCATGCTGCCGGAAACAGCGCATTACGCGCACCATCCGGGGCGTTTCGTCTATGTGCGCGACCTGCGCAGCGGACGGCATTTCTCCGTCCCCCATGAGCCCGTGCGTCGTGCGCCGCAAGCCTTCGGCTTTACCCAGCATCCGGAGCGGCTGGAGTGGTCCGTGCAGCAAGACGGCCTCGATATAAACTGGAGCCTTGTTCTTCCGGTCGATGAGCCGGTGGAGTTATGGCGTCTGGAAATCCGTAACCGTCTCGACACGCCGCGCGTCCTGCGCATCGTGCCCTATTTCCCGGTCGGCTATATGAGCTGGATGAACCAGGGCGCGCGCTTCGCTGCCGATCTGAACGCCGTGGTCGCCAGTTCGGTCACCGCCTATCAGAAGGTCGAAGATTATTTCAAAAATCAGCACCTTAAAGACAAGACCTTCCTCACGTGCGACCGCATCGCGGACGCTTTCGAGACGCGGCGCGAGGACTTCGAGGGCGAGGGCGGGCTGACCGATCCGGACATGCTGCGCGACGGCCTCAAAGGTGGCGAGGCGGCGTACGAAACCCCGGCGGCTATCCTGCAATTCGATCAGGCCTTCGAGGCCGGCGAGACGCAAGCCTGGCACTTCGTCTTCGGCCCGGCCTTCGATGAGGCCGAGGTCGCACGCCTGAAAAGCGCCTATCTGGGGGCTGAAGCGTTCGACCGCACCTGCGCCGAAGCCCGCGCCTATGTCGAACAGGGGCGCGGCGTGCTCTCCATCGAGACCCCGGATGCGCATTTCGACGCCTTCATGAACCGCTGGCTGGCGCGGCAGGTCTATTATCACGGCGACACCAACCGCCTGACCACCGATCCGCAGACGCGCAACTACCTGCAGGACGCACTGGGTATGGTCTTTGTGCGGCCCGACAGTGCGAAGGCGTCGCTGCTCTATGCCCTGTCGAAACAGAACCCGGACGGCTCCATGCCCGACGGCATCAAGCTCTACGACGGCGCGCAGTTCAGCTACATCAATCAGGTGCCGCACACCGACCATTGCGTCTGGCTGTTCATGCTGCTGGAAGCCTATCTCGATGAGACCGACGACTACGCCGTGCTCGATGCCGACGTGGCGGGACAGTCCGTGCGGGCGCGGCTGGAGGCGGCGCTACACTGGCTGCTCAAGACCCGCGATCATCGCCTGTTGAGTTTCATCGATCAGGGCGACTGGAACGACCCGATGAACATGGTCGGGTGGAAGGGCAAGGGTGTGTCGGGCTGGCTGACGCTCGCCGTGGCCTATGCTCTGCGGTTGTGGGCGCGGTTGTCGGGGCAGGCGGCGCCGTGGCTGACAGAGGCCGAGGCCATGAACGCGGCGATGAACACCCATCTGTGGGACGGCGACTGGTTCGGGCGCGGGATCACCGACGATGACGTGAAGTTTGGCATCAAGAGCGATGCGGAAGGGCGGATCTACCTCAATCCGCAAAGCTTCGCCCTCCTGTCGGGGGCGGCTTCCGAAGCGCAGGGCGAACGCATGGTCTCAGCCGTCGCGACGGAACTTGAGACGCCCTACGGCGTCGAAATGCTCGGTCCGCCCTATACGAAGATGCGCGAAGACGTCGGCCGCCTGACGCAGAAATCGCCCGGCGTGGCCGAAAACGGGTCGGTCTACAACCATGCGGCGGCCTTTTATATCTATAGTCTGACGCAGGTGAGGAAGGGCGAAAAAGCCTTTGAACTGATGCGTAAAATGATCGCCGGAACCGACGTTGCCGATTACGGTCAGCGCGGGCAGTTTCCGGTCTTCATCCCTAACTATTACCGCGGCGACTTCCACGCCAATCCACGCACGGCGGGCCGGTCTTCGCAACTGTTCAATACCGGCACCGTGGCCTGGGTCTACCGCAGTCTGGTCGAGGGCCTGTTCGGCCTGAAAGGCACGCGCGAGGGTCTGAGCGTGCGGCCCTGCCTGCCGGCGTACTGGTCGGAAACTAAGGCAACGCGGTTGTTCCGCGGTTCGACGTACCACGTCACCTATCGCCGGGGCGACCAGCCGGGTCTGATGCTGGACGGTCAGCCGATAACGGGCGATGTGCTGCCCTTGCCGCAAACGCCCGGTACCTTCGAAGTTGTTGTGACCCTGTAACAAGGACGCCGGACACAAAGGTCCGGCGGCGCCAAAATGGGATAGGGCGCAGTTTGGTCAGGTCCGTGGAACGGGGAGCGTTACGCAGAAACTGACGGTTCAGAAGGTCTCATCGATGAAGCGGCGGAAGGCCTTACGGTCACTGGCGAAGGTGCGATTGATCAGGTTGTCGATCTCGTGCGCCACATAGGCGTCGCGGGTGATCAGCGGATGGTAGCGCAGGGTGCCGTCTTCGCGTTGCGAGCGCAGGGCCTGTTTGTGTATCAAGCGCGCGATCAGAGTCTTGATGGTCGCATCGCCCCAATCCCGGCCCGTCTTGACCTCGGCGATCAGGCGCGCCGGGGGCAGGGGCCCCAGCCGCCACAGAGCGTCCAGAACTGCCGATTCCGCATCGGTAATGGGGGGCAGGCTCACGCCCTATTCCCCCAGCACCGCGCGGTCGATCCGTGCTTCGACCGCCCAGTGGGCGATGACCGCGACCGAGCCGGTGATTAGGCCCAGCAGGATCAACGAGGCGATCTCGGCCCAGCCGGGCGCCAGCACCGCTACGGGCGGCACGGTCTTCACATTGGCCAGCCCGATGGTCATGTTCAGTGTTCCAAAAGCCGCCCCGACGAGTCCGGCCAGCGGCCCGCCTAGTCTCAACCCCTTGAGAAAGGCCGAACTGCCGGCCAGACGCGGTCCCTGCAGCAGTTTGCGAATACAGACCGCGATAGCCGCAGCCGTGGCCGCCAGCAGGCCAAGGATCAGCACCTGCACCGGCATGGCGGCGTGCTGAAAGATGGTCAGGGGCGTGAACGGTGCGGCCAGAGCCATGCCGGGTGCGAGCAGGGATGCCGAGACAAGACACAGTGACAAAAGGCGCATAATTTCCTCCAATTTACGTTTGTAGATTTTATATTCTACATTTGTAAATCGGAGTCAACCGTCTCTTTTGCACGCGTGTCTCAGGTGGTCTGCGCGGGGGCTCTTTTCAAAATCCGCGCCTCGTAGACATTGGCCCACTGATCGCGGTCGGCCTCAAGGCGCACGCGAACCTTCGCCTTGCCCCTGGTCAGGGCTTCCGGCAGCGGATAGGCGACGATATTGCGCGCCACCGTCGGCTCGCCCGACAGGGTTTCGGTCGCCAGCAACTGCCCATCCACCAGCAGGCGGAACGATTTTTTACGATCGCGCCCGGCATAGGCCACTTGCAGCACCAGCGGCCCTTCGATGGTCTTGAGGTCGAACGCGATATAGCCCTTCTGGATCAGGCGCCCGCGCTCGGCGATATGGGTGATGGTCGCCGTGTTGGGCGTGCCGGCAAAGGCGTGGTCGGTTTCCGGCTGCTGCTCGCCCAGACGGATCAGGTCCACCGTGCGCGCGGCCATGTCGGCGCGGTCCTTCGCCGCCTGACGCCAGACGGGTTCTTCGGCCGTCCACTCCGCCGTGCCGAAACGGCGGAAATAGACGGCGGTGCGGTTGCGATGCTGGAGAAAGAAGGGTTTGAGGCTGAGATCGCCCGGCCGCCCCTGATCGCCCAGCCGATACTGGTGCAGGCCGCCCGCGGCCACCAGCTCAGGCGCGGCCCTGTCCGATACCAGCGCCGGATCGACGCCTTCCCAGGCCTTGTCCGACGGGCCGAGATCGCCGGCCAGCACCAGCGGTCCGCTGAGGAAGGCGATCAGCTTGGCGTCGTCCGGCATGGCCTCGACGCGCACCGGCATGGGGAGGGTCAGTTCGAGGCGGTCCCCGGCCTTGAGGCCCGTCAGTATCAGATAGCTACCATCGCGAGTGCCCACTGTCTGACCGTTGCGCTTCAGCACCGGCGCGGCGCACCAGCCGGGCACGCGCAGGGCCAGGGATTTCGGGGCTTTCCGGACGGTGATGACCACCTGATCCGACAGCGGGAAGGCGGTTTCCATATCGAGCTTGGCTTCCGGCGCATCGAGCGTCGAGGCGTAATAGAGATTGACCGCCACGGCGTCGCCGCGCTTCCAGTAGACGCTTTCGCCGTGCTTGGAATGGCTTTCCATACCCGAACCGACGCAGCACCAGAAATCATTGGTCGGGTCGGAATGCACCCGGCCCAGCCCCGAGGCCAGACCGGTGAAATAGGTGAACATGCCCGTTTCCGGGTCCTGCTGGCTCATAATGTGGTTGAGGTGCGCCCGCTCGTAGAAATCGAACAGGGCCGCATCCCCGCTCCAGCCATAGAGATGGCGCGTCAGGCGCAACATATTGTAGCTGTTGCAGGCTTCACAGGTCTGCTGATCGAGGCGGGTGGAAAGTTGCCGCGGCATACCGAAATGTTCGTGGTCGGAATTGCCGCCGATGACGTAGGAATGATCGCGCGTCACCGTCTGCCAGAAGAACCGCGCGGTTTGTGCATCCGTCGGGTCCCCGGCCAGTTCGTACAGGCGGGCCGAGCCGACGATCTTGGGGATCTGGGTATTGGCGTGCTTGCCGGCCAGTTCGTCGCGGCCGGCGGCCAGCGGATCGACAATGGCGCGATGGCGCAGGCGCTGCGCCAGACCCAGCCAGCGCGGGTTTTTCGTGCGGGCGTAAAGCTCGGCATAGGATTCGGTCAGGCCCCCGTGTTCGGCGCGCAGAATCTCCTGCACCTGAGTATCCGTAAGGCCTTCGAGGATCGTCCCCAGATAGTCGCCCAGGCCCCCGGCGACCGTCAGCCCGTCTTTCAGTCCCGCATAGTGATGGGCGTCCAGCGCCCCGGCGAAGACCTTGTGATAGGTATAGAGCGGCACCCAGCCGCCATTGAGATCGAAGCCGGAGGTACGGATATCGCCCTTGCGCAACTCCTCATAGACGACCTTGCCGTCGACCTCCCGGCCATTACGGCGGACCGTCGTGCCCCCGGCATAGCCGTCGCCGGTCTTCGCCTGCACCGCCTTGAGTTCGGACAGCACATAGGCGGCGCGCTCGCGAAATTCGGGCTTCCCCGTCTGAGCATACATCAACGATACGCCGGACAGATAGTGACCGAGGCTGTGGCCTGCTATGCCGCGCGCCTCCCAGCCGCCATAGACCTCGCCCTTTGGCTCCACACCGGCTCCGGCGCGGAAATTGTGCAGCAGGCGATCAGCGGACAACGACAGGAGATAGCGCTGATTGGCCTCGATCGAAGTCAGGAAGATCGACGGCTTCAGCCGCACCTGCGATAGGGGGAAGGGGGAGGCGGCCAGATCCGCCCTTGACAGGGCTCCGGCGCGCGTTGCCGCCATCGCCATGCCTGCCACCGTTACGCCACGTCGCGTCCAGCCGTTCATCCGTCTGCTCCCTTTGTTTGTTGGCAAGACTATAGCGGCTCATTTGTCTGAGTAAAATCAAAGTTGAGGCGCGCGACGGATTCCGGCTTGCCATGCGTTCTGACACCGGTATCATAAATCGATAACACACAAACTTCGGGGAAATGCCATGCACCGCCGCGCCTTGCTCTCAAGCCTTGCCGTTCTGCCGTTTATCACACCCGTCGCGGCGCAGGCCGCCCAGATCGGCGTCAACACGCCGTTCCCGCCGCTGACGCCGGAACGCATCAAGGCGCTGGCCCCGGCGGGCGAGCAGGCGGCCTGGCTCGATTACCTCAGGCGGTCGGAAACGCAACTGGCCGCCGATCAGGCCGCTCTTCTGGCCGAGCGCAAGGGCCTGTCGGTCATTCCCGCCGACCCTAAGACCGGCAATGGGGAAAAGACCATGCCGCTTACCCAGCCGACGGAATGGTACGCGTCCGCCGAAGGGCGCAAGGTCGCCGACAATATCGTCAGCTTCCAGACCCCCGCCGGCGGCTGGGGCAAGAATCAGCCGCACGATACCGAGCCCCGCGTGCGCGGGCAGCACTTCGTCGCCGGCAACACCCTGCAAACCAAGCCGGCGGGCGATTTCGACGCGCCGACCATCCCCAACTGGAGCTATGTCGGCACGATCGACAACGACGCGACCATCACCGAAACGCGCTTTCTGGCCCTGGCCTATACCGCCACCGAGGATGTCCGTTACCGCGACGGCTCGATCAAAGGGTTGAATTACCTGCTTAATGCGCAGTTCCCCACCGGCGGCTGGCCGCAGGTCTGGCCGCTGATGGGCGGCTATCACGACGGCATGACGCTCAACGACAACGCCATGATCTCGGTGGCCCGCCTGATGGGCGACGCCGGGCGCGGCGAAGCGGGGTTCGGCTTCCTGCCCGCCGATCTGCGCCAGCGTCTGCTGGCGGCGGAACAACGGGCACTGGCTGTCTTCCTCAAGGCGCAGGTGATCGTCGACGGCAAGCGCACCATGTGGGCCCAGCAATACGACGCCCTGACCCTGATGCCCGCCTCGGCGCGCAACTACGAGATGCCGTCACTGAGTTCCGCCGAAAGCGGCTCTTTGCTGGTCTATCTGATGAAGCAGCCGACCCCTTCGGCGGAGATGAAGGCGGCCATCGTCGCTGGGATCGAAACGCTGGAAAAGACCAGGATCGACGGTAAGGCGTTCGAGCACACGCCCGATCGTCTGGACCGCCGTCTGGTCGACAAGCCGGGCGCCGGTCCCATCTGGTCGCGCTATTACGATCTGAAGACGTTGAAACCCATTTTCGGCAACCGCACCAAGACGCTGCACGACACGATCGACGACGTGGAGCCGGAGCGCCGCCGCGGTTATGCCTGGTTCAGTTCGGGTCCGCAGAGCGCCCTGAAGGCCTATATCGCGTGGAAGGCGAAATATGGCTGAGCCGATCCTAATGGAAAACTTATGTCCGGCGTGATCACTTTGGAGCCATAATAACACCCGCTTCGAAGTCATCCTTATGGCCAAACCACACCCGGCCGCAGACCCTGCCTACGCCCCCCACCTACCGCATGAGGGGGCGGCGGTACGAATTCTGCTGGTGGAGGACAATCCCGCCAATGCGCTGGTGGCCGGGCTGTTTCTCGAACAGATGGGCTACGAACACGATCAGGCCGGAAACGGTCGCGAGGCGGTCGAATCCTATGGGACCGGGCAATACGGTCTGATCCTGATGGATCTGCAAATGCCGGAAATGGATGGATACGAAGCGACCCGCCGCATCCGTCATATCGAAGCCGAAAGCGGGAAGACGCCGGTGCCCATCGTGGCGCTGACGGCCCATGCCCTCAGCGGCGACCGCGAGGCCTGTCTGGCGGCGGGCATGGACGACTATATGTCCAAACCCTTTAAGCCCGATGAGCTGCGTGCCTGTCTGGCGCGACTGATCGCTGCGCCGCCACCCGCCGCATAAGCCCGCGCACCGCATCGGGCGAGACGCCGTCACTGTTCATCAGCAACTGCACGATCGGTTCGGACAGCAGGTCTTCCAGTCGGGGATTCATGGGTGCGCCGCCTTCACGTTCAATAGAACGATTTCCATTTGCGAATAGGTCTCAATAATGCTAATGAGAATTATTCGCAAATAATTTCTGCCCCGGAGGTTGCCTTTTCTCATGCGTCAGACCCCGACTCCTCCTCACATATCGCCCGTATCGCCTCAGGGCCGCGACCTGCGCAGTCTGCGTTATGCCGAGCATTTCCTGACCTGGGCGCTGCGCACCTCGGTCGCCTGTTCCCCGCACTGCCGCATGTTGCAGCGGGAGTTCGTCCACGCCTTCGGGCCGGAGCCGTCGGAAGGCCTGCGCGCCTTTCACGGTTGGCTGCTCGCTCTGTCGCGCGGGCGGCGGCGTCTGGAGATCGGCCGTCCGGGCCTGATTACCCTGACCCGCGACGAAGAGATGCTGCTCAGTCTCCTGACGGCGGCCCAAACAGGCGAGGCCGGACGCTTCACCGCTCAGGCGCGCTTCATTATGGGGGCCGAGCCGGGCGAGGCGCTCTACGCGGCTGCCCACGCCCTGATGGACCTGATGGACCGGCGCGGCCACGGTTTGCCCATACCTAAAGAATCTAGGCGCGACCTGCCCGCCGTCACGCCCTGCGCCGGGCAGGCGCCCCGGCTCAAAGCGGTTTAGCGGATGCGGCGGTCACCCGCCCGCTGCGCTCCAGCTTGCCCCAACCGACGGCCAGCCCGCGCCCGGCCGAGGCCAGCGCCTTGAGCACCACATAGTACATGATCTGGCGGTAGACGAAGCGCTGCGACAGCAGCCAGAAGACGGGATAGCGCGTTTCGCGCGGCTCCAGCAGATAGGCGATGCCGCCGCACAGGGCGTCGATGACGATGAAGACCGCCCAGTAGATCAGCATACGCCCCAGCGTGCCGTCGGTCTGGGCCAGCCCGTGCTGGCTGATCGTCCACGCCGTCGCCACGATATTGACCATCAGCGCCAGATCGATCAGCGGCGAAATGACCGAAAAGCCGATCTGAAACACCCAGGCCTGCGGCAGGCCGATGCGCGCCAGCCCCTTCGGCTGGCCTTCGCGCAGGATGCGCCGGTGCTTCCACAGGCATTGCAGCGTCCCGAAGGCCCAGCGGTAGCGCTGCTTGATCAGGGCCGCGAAGCTTTCCGGCGCTTCGGTCCACGCCACGGCGTCCTGATCGTAGGCCACGGCCCAGCCCTGGCGCTGAATGGCGATGGTCAGGTCCTGATCTTCGGCCAGCGTGTCGTGCGGATAACCGCCGACGGCCTCCAGCGCCGTGCGCCGCCACGCCCCGACCGCGCCGGGCACCACCATCATCGCCCCGAAAACGGCCAGAGCCGAACGCTCCAGATTCTGCGCCGTGACATATTCCACACCCTGCCAGCGGGTGACGAAGTTGAAGCGGTTGCCGACCTTGGCATTGCCGGCCACCGCCCCGATTTCCGGACGGACGAACCAGCGCACCAGCCGGGCAATGGTTTCCGGCTCGAACTGCGTATCGGCGTCCAGCGCGATGATGATTTCGCCCTGTGCCCTTGCGATGCCGGTATTGACCGCCGTGGCCTTCCCCGCATTGGCCTGCGTGATCAGGGTGACGCGCGGGTCGCCGGCGAAGGCGCGAGCGACGATGGTGCTCGTCTCGTCTTTGGAGCCGTCATCGACCACCACGACCTCCAGCTCGACACCGGTGCTGGTCAGGACGCGGCGCACCGAGGCTTCGATGACGCGGGCCTCGTTATAGGCCGGGATGATGACGCTGACCCGGCGTGAGCGGACAAAGGCGGCGATCCCGCCTTCCGGCGTTTCCGTGGGCGGGTCCATATGGCCGCTGTAGTCGGCCCAGATGGCCATGACGCTGAGGGCAATCGCCCGCGTCACCCCCAGCACGATGGCGGCGACGAACAGCCCTTGCAGGGCCACCGTGCCCCAGGCCAGCAGCATGAACAGGCCGATATCGAAGCGCACGGCGGCGAGGTCGCTGCCCGACAGGGCGGGCATGGCCCGCGCCGTCGGCAGGCCGGTCAGGCCGCTGACCGTGGTGAACTGATAGCCCTGCGCCTTCAGGGCGCGGATGAGGCGGGGCAGGGCGTCGATGGTCTGCTGGCGGTCGCCGCCGGAATCGTGCAGCAGCACGACCTGACCCGAACGGCAGTTATTGGCATCGGCGCGGCAGGCGTCGGACGCCGCGCTTTCGGCCCCGGCGGCCACGCCTTTGAGCACATTGTCGATGATGGCCTGCGTCCCCGGTCGTTGCCAGTCCTCGGAATCGACGTGCAGGCCGACGCTGGTATAGCCCATGCGCTGCGCCAGAAGCGCCGGGCCCAGTTCGTTCTCGGTCGTCGGCTCGGCGTCGCCGAAATAGGGGGCGCGCACCCAGCGCAGCGAACGGCCCGTATAGGCTTCGACCACGCGCTGGGTCGAGTTCAGTTCGACCCTGGCCCACTCTGCCGGGATGGTCGCCATATTGGGGTGGGTATAGGTGTGGTTGCCCAGCTCATGCCCCTGCGCCAGCATGGATTTGAGCAGGAAGGGATGGCCCAGCGCCTTTTCGCCGACGACGAAGAAGGTGGCGGGCACCTGCTCGGCCTTGAGGATTTTCAGCACCTTGGGCGTCCATTTCGGGTCGGGACCGTCGTCGAAGGTCAGGGCGATCCAGCCCGGCCGGAAGCCGGTGCGCCGCACCACATAGGGCGTCGGCAGGCTGTCATAGGTCTGGTCCTGCGCCACCCGCTGGGCGTCGAAGACGACGCGGCGGCGGCCCAAGGTCGGGGTGGCGGCGATGCGCAGCACTTCGCCCGCGCCTTCGACATCGACATTGCCGGCGGGTTTCAGCGTGGCGAGATCAGGCGTGCCCTGCCCCTGAAAGCGGGCGAAGTCCTGCCACACGCCGGGGTCTTCCGAGCCGAGCCGCCACAGGGCCACGCCATAGGCATCGGTGTCGTGCACGGTCAGCAGCTGATTCCACGCGCTGACGGCATCGAGCATCCAGATGTCGTGGTTGACCCCGTTCTCCTGATAGGCAAAGCCGCTATTGCCCGTGTCGCGGTCATAGGTCACCGCAGCGTCGGAATCGTGGGCGATCAGCCACGCGTCGCCGACGGTCAGCACGGTCGTCCCGGCCTTCGACCAGTCGTAAGCGTAGTTGCCAATGCAAACGATGGCCTTGTCGGCGGGCACAGCCTTCATGGCGGCGCTCAGACGGGCCTCGAACCAGTCCTGCGCCGCGATCGGCCCGGCGGTATCGACCATGGAGTGCTGATCGTAGACCATTAGGAACAGCTTGTCCGCCGCATGGGCGAAGGTCGTCAGGTTCCACGCCGGATCGTCGACCGGCGCAGTGGCGGTGACAAGATAGCCTTCGGCCCCCAATCGCGTACGGGCCTCTTTCAGGAACGCCAGATAGGGTTTGAGCGCAGCGGGCTCCAGATTCTCCAAATCGAAGACGACCCCTGCCGACTTCTCGCGCTTCAGCGTGTCCTCGACCTGCGTCAGCAACCGCGTCCGCGCCGCGGCATCGGTCAGCAGCCGACGGGTATTCTCGCGCTCGAAGCCTTCGCGCCAGGTGTTCTGAACCATGGTCAGCAGGGCCGGGGGCTTCTTCGCCGCCGCACGGGCCTTCTGGAAGCGGAGATCGGGTTGATAGACATAGGCGTGCTGCGGGCCGCCGACACTGGCGAAGGCGCCGATGACCACATCCATCTCGCTGGCGTGAGCCTCAAAGGCGGCGCGGCTGCCGTCGTCCCACGGCACGTAGAAGGCCACGATCTTTTGCGGCGCGCCAGCGTGACGGGGCGCGAGGCGCAGGTGGTGCGGATGGCGCGCATCGTGCGTGCGAAAGGCCCAGCGCGCCGGTCGGGCATAGTCCATATGCAGGTCGAGATCGCGCGGCACCGGCACGAACAGGATCGACAGGATCAGCCCCAGAAACAGCAGGGTGGCGGCGGCGGCCAGCGCGATAACGCCGATCAGGGTCGCCTTGTTGCGCTTGCCCGACGGATCGTAGAAGACCGGTGTTTTCATCGCCTGAACGCCTTGCCCGCTATGGATATAGTCGCGGAGATGAGCCCGCTTCGTGTCAAAATTGAGATACGTACAATCGTTTTCCTGACGATTTTCAGACCTGCGGCGGGTTGTCGCACCTTCACCGGATCCCCTCATAAGTTAACGCTACCGCTGGCGACGGAAACCGGTTACCCTGACCGTACATCCCGCAGGCCGGACACACCGGCCGCGCCAATGACACGCTGAAGACAGAGCGGACCCAATGCCAGACTTCCCCCATCGCCGCGCCCTTCTGGGCGGCCTGATGACCGTTGCGGCCTTTCCGGTCAAGGCCGCCGAAAAACCGGCGCTCATCAAGGTGACGACGCTCGATCCCGACGGACCCGGCTCGCTTAAGGCCGCGCTGGAAACCAGGGGCCCGCGTATTGTCGTCTTCGAAGTCGGCGGAGTCATCGACCTCGAAAAAGCCACCCTGCGCATCCGCGAACCCTTCGTCACCATTGCCGGAGAGACCGCACCGGCACCTGGCATCACCCTCATCAAGGGCGGGGTCAGCGTCCTCACCCATCACGTCGTCATCCGCCATATCGCCGTCCGCCCCGGCGCCGCGGGCATGGCGCAGAAATCGGGTTTCGAACCGGACGGCCTGTCCTGCACGACGGCTCATGACGTGGTTATCGAACATTGCAGCTTCACCTGGGCGGTGGACGAGGCTCTGTCGGCTTCGGGTCCGCGCTTCGAAGGCGCGACGCCTGACGACTGGCGGCGCAACACCTCTCACAGTATCATCTTTAGAAACAACCTGATCGGCGAAAGTCTTCATCACGCCAGCCATTCCAAAGGTGCGCATTCGATGGGCTCCCTGCTGCACGATAACGTCACCAATGCCCTGCTGATCGGCAACCTTTACGCCCATAACAATGAGCGGCATCCGCTGATCAAGGGTGGGGCGCAGGCCGTGGTCGTCAATAACGTCTTCGTCAACCCCGGTTCGGCCTGCGCGCAATATACGCTGGTTGAGGAACAGTGGGCGGGCCGTGAGGCCATCACCGGGAAGCTTTTGCTGCGCAGCAATGTCATGCGCAGCGGGGTTAATACGCGCAAAAACCTCGGCCTCCTCAAATTCGGCGGGGCAGGGGATCTCGACTTGCACGCTGCCGACAATATCGCCACCTATCTGGACGGCAGCGCCGCCCCGACCATCGCCTATTATCAGGCCCGGCCTGACGGTCATGAGGACAGTGGCCCCTACCGCCCCAAGGGTGTGATCCGCGCCATGCCAAAGGAGGTTTTGATGCCGCAAGGCCTGAGCCTGCGCCCCGCCGCTGATGTCGAAGCCCATGTCTACAAGACCGCCGGCGCCCGGCCGTGGGCGCGCGACGCCATCGATGCCCGGATCGTTGCCGAGGCGAAGGCCGGGAAGGGCCGCATCATCGACAACGAAGGCGAAGGCGGCGGCTATCCACAGCACAGGTCGACCCGCCGCGTATTCCGCGACTCATACCTTATGAAAATATAATAAAAACAAAAAGAAATGCCCTGAAGTTACGTCTCTGCCTGCCCCTGATTCTGGCGGCGGCCCTGCCGGCTTTTGCGCACCTTCGACCATACCCATCTGGGTCGCGAAGCGCGGACCTCTTCGCCGGCCTTTTCGCGTAAACTCGCCCACGACGTTGCCAATTTACGAAATAATTTAGTACTTTAAGCTCAATTTTTAAGATACGAAAAGGCAGAAGATTCCGGGGTCAGTTGACCCCGGACCCCGTTAATGGTGCACGAATGACACGGGCTGAGCGTGTGGGTGAGACTGTAAAATTTAACCACGGAAAACACGGAAAGCACGGAAAGGGAGCAAGTGGCAATTTCGGCGCGAAGCGCCTGCAACCCAGTCTGCTGCACAATGATCAGGGCCCTTCGGGCAAGATCGGTCCCAAAGCCTTTCCGTGCTTTCCGTGTTTTCCGTGGCCAAACCCTTCCTTTCTTAACTGGTATCCAGCGGAAAGATGTCGGGCCAGAAGTCATTGAGATATTCGCGTGGAAAGGCTTGGAGCGTTCTCAAAATGCCTTTGCGGGTGCAGCATATAGCCGAGGCGGTCGCCATAAATCACTTCGATGTCCTCATCCCGGATCAGACCGTAGTCATGATCGATCCACGCAATGTTCTTAGGCTCAGGCCCTATTAATTAACACGAGGGATTCCCAAAGGGTGGGTGATGTGATTCACTTTTGGAAGGAGGTGGATCATGGATGAAGTGTTTTTGCTGTCTGAGGTGCAATTCAACCGGATACGCCGGTATTTTCCGTTGTCGCACGGCGTTCCTCGCGTGGATGATCTGCGCGTGGTCAGCGGGATTATTTACGTTATAAAACATGGTCTTCAGTGGAAGGATGCCCCCAAGGGCTATGGTCCGCACAAGACGCTTTATAACCGTTTCATGCGCTGGAGCCGGATGGGCGTTTTCAATAGGGTTTTCACCGCTCTGGCCTCGCAGGCTGGTGATCCGGAGCAACTGATTATCGACGCCACGCATCTCAAAGCCCACCGCACCGCAGCCAGTCTGCTAAAAAAAGGGGATTTCCCCGCCTTCTCGGACGCACCAAAGGCGGCCTGAACTCCAAACTTCATGCGGTTACCGACCCGCGCGGCAGGCCTATCCGCCTGTTGCTGACCGCCGGACAGGTCAGCGACTTCAAGGGCGCAGCCTTGTTGTTGGATACACTGCCCAAAGCAAAAACTTTGCTGGGCGATCGGGGATATGACGCCAACTGGTTCCGTAACGCTCTGAAAGGTAAGGGAATAAATCTCTGCATCCCTTCAAAGCGTAATCGAAAAGTTCAGATCGAGCATGACAAAATACTCTATAAGCAACGCCATAAGGTCGAAAACATGTTCGCCAAACTCAAGGACTGGCGGCGCGTACACACTCGATACGACCGCTGTGCCCACACTTTCTTCTCTGCCATACTCATCGCCGCTACCGTCATCTTCTGGCTCTGATCAATGAGTCCTGAGCCTAAGGTAAAGGCTTAAAAAAAATCAGCGCAAGCCAACCCGCGCATTGTAATGCCGCGCCAATGATGAAGAAGCCTTCTGCAAAGACTAGCGTACTGGGGTTTATAAAAAACAGACTTCCAAAAATACTTTTGTGGGAGATTGCTAAAACCTGAGTGCCGGAAAAAGCGATAATCGGGGCAAAAACAAACAAAACCCTTTTGAGGCTACGGCGTCCTGTGTTTGAGCCGAATGTCATCCTTACCGGCTTTTGAAAATGACCGCGAAGGCCAGCACGGCATAGCCGGCCCCCATAAGCACGTACTTGTACTGGGTCATGAAGTCGACGCCTTCGCCACCGAACGGGCGGAAATAGCCGATCAGGCTGGCGAACACGAGGGTCACCGAGATCAGGAACAGCAAGATTGTGGTTGCCGTCAGTTTCATGAAATACCCGCGCGTCGTCCCCGGTTCCGCTTTGTACCCGCAGTTATTCAAACATTTGTGATGAGATCAATGGGGCGTTAAGGATTTTTTTGCGGCGTTGCGCCGAAGCCGGGAAGTCGCGTGTCACCATTCACTTCTGACGCGAATACGATAGTCATTTGCAAAGTTTGTTGCAGGCCGAGGCCTACAGGGCCGGGCGCAGGAACAACAGTTCGTGCAGCACCACCAGACAGGTGAAGCACGAGGTCGCCACCATGACGCGCAGCACGCCCAGTTCCGACGGTTCGAAGCTGACGCGTTTTTGCGCGATGGCGACGAAGGGCAGGATCGAGGTCGTTTTCATGATGGCGCGATAGCTTTCGCCGTAACGGATTTCACGCTTGCGGTCGATGCTGTTGGCCCCCAGCAGGCTGAGCGCTAGAAGCGTGCCGAAAAAGACCCACGACGCCAGCGTGCCGGTGGTAATCAGGTGCGTGGCCGCCAGAAGCGCGATGCCTGCCAGCACCGGGTGGCGGCTGATGCGGATGATGCCGCTGACCGGACGCTCCGGCATCCTGTTCAGCGAGCCGAGCGCGGTCGGACTGGGGCTCAACATGCCGACGATGATCAGCATCAGACTGATAAAGTTGATGCCGAAGGCGCCGATCTTCAGGGCGAAGGGCGCGGACCACAGGTGCAGATTGGCCGGGTCGCCGCGCGCGCCGTAATAGGCGGCGATCATCCAGAAGAAACCGATAAGCGACAGCAGGCCGAACAGGGCGAAATAGGATCGCGTGCCGATGGCGCCGATCATCTGCTCCCTGAGGTCGGAACCGGACACCAGAATATGAATCAGGATGAAGAAGGCGCAGGCCAGAGCCAGGGTCCACATACGAAAATTCGCCTTACAGGTACTGGATCATGGGGGCGTTCAGGACATCTCCGTCCTTGGGCGCGGGCTTGGGGGCCGGGGGTGGCGCGTCGTCGTCATCCTTGTCGTCAGTGCGATGGTCATGCACGGGCGGCTTAGGTTCGGGGGCCGGCGGTGGGGGAGGCGGCGCGGGTGGCGTCAGTTCTTTTTCGATGTCGGCCAACGGCTTACGGATGATGGCTTCGACGTGATAGAACCAGCGGCGTGAGGTTTCCATGGCGGCGCGCGGGCCTTCGGCGCGGGCGGTCAGGGCGTCGTTCGGGTCCCACAGGATCAGCTCGAAATCGGGCTTGGACGGATCGTTGAACATCAGGCGGATGGTCACGCGATCAACCTGCGGTGCGATGTCGTCGAACATCTTGTGCGCGCCGCCGCGGATGATGCGGGCGGCGACCTTGTTATTGACGAAGACTTCCATGCCGATCAGTTCGGCGATGCTGTAGATGCGTGTCGGCACCTTGCCGAACTCACGCACGATGACGCAGCGATTGCCGAGATAGGAGAGGGCGGCGGCGGCCTTGCGCGCCGGCTCGATCGAGACCACGTCGGCCTTTGCGCCGTTCAGCGCTTCGGCGACCTCGTCTTCGAGTTTCTTTGGGGCCTCGACGCGCGAATCCCATACCCGGTAAAGGATGAGCAGGATGGCCAGGGCGGCTGCCGTCAGGACGATGATGGTCGGCAGATACTGGTTCACGGCGCAGGCGTTCAACCCCCAAAAACGAATAGACCGGGCATATTAACCACGAAACGGTGCCGCCGTTAAGGGCTCGCACGCCACAGGTGTGGATTTAATCGCGCTGTTCGTTGTCGTCCGTTTCGGGCTCAGGCTTTGTGGCGCGGATCGGCTGGGCCCTGGGCGGCGTGCGCTTGATCACCGCATCGACGTGAGACAACCATTTCCGGCCCAGTTGCACGGCTTCGGAAGCGCTCTTGGGATAGGCGGGATTGGTCGTTATGTCACCAAATAGGGTGATCTCGAATTCCGGCGTTTCCACGTCGTTGAAGATCAGCCGCAGCACGACGCGCGACGCGCCGGGATAGGTTTCTTCCAGCACGCGGCGCGGTTCGCCCTTCTGCGTGCGGGCGACGACGCGCTCATCGACGATCAGTTCGGCGCCCTCGATCTCGTCGAAAGTGAAGACCAGGCCGTGGCGCCCCAGATCCCACAGGATGGCCAGATCGCCGTGGGTGAAGTCGAGGCCGGCGGCCTTGCGATTGCCGGTGTCGAAGACGATGGCGTCAGGGGCCTTGCCGATGGCGGCGGTCAGGCCGCGCGTCAGCCGGCGCGTGCTCTCGTACCACCACAACGCGCCCGACGCGAGGAGCGTCAGAAGCAGGGCCGCAAAGGCAAACCACAAGATGACGCGGAAGGCTTCTTCCATCACACCGTTACACGACCGACATTATGCTTAACCGAGTCTTACCGGCCGCGGGTTAAGAATAGGTTTTTACCATCATACCTCCCCAGCCTGCGGGGGGGTATGATTTTAGATGTCCAGTTCGACACCCACCGGCACGTGGTCCGAAGGCTTGGCTTCGTCGTGGGTGCGGCCGCGCGCGTCCTTGTGGATTTCAAAGCCTTTCAACCGGTCGGCGGCCTGCGGCGACAGCAGGTGATGGTCGATGCGGATACCTTCGTTCTTCTGCCACGCCCCGGCCTGATAATCCCAGAAGGTGTAGCGGTTGCCTTCGGGCGGCAGCAGGTCGCAGGCGTCGCTGTAGCCGAGGTTTTTCAGAGCCTGATAGGCGGCGCGGGTTTCGGGCTGATAAAGCGCATCGTCCAGCCACGGCGATTCGCGGTAGAGGTCGGCCTTGGTCGGGATGGTGTTGAAATCACCCGACAGGATGCTGATTTCCTCGAAGGCCAGTATCTCCTGCGCCCGCGCCTGCAGGCGCTTATACCAGCGGTGTTTGTAGCTGTATTTATCGGTGCCCATCGGGTTGCCGTTGGGCAGATAGATAGAGGTGACGCGCACCGGCACCGGCCCGTCGACCACGGCTTCGATATAGCGCGACTGCTCGTCTTCGGGCTCACCCGGCAGACCGCGCACGACGTCGGTCAGCGGATGTTTCGACAAGAGGGCGACGCCGTTCCACGTCTTCTGGCCGTGCACGGCGGCATTGTAGCCCAGCCGCTCGAAGGCTTCATACGGAAACTTCTCGTCGAGGCATTTCAGTTCCTGCAGGCCGCAGACATCGGGCTGGGTTTCCTCGAACCATTCCAGAATCAGGGGCAGGCGCGCATTGACCGAATTGACGTTGTAGGTGAAGATTTTCATGTCGGACCTGCTGAGTTGTGGGGAGGGTTTAGCTCGCTTCGCTGCGCGCCGCTACATCTTCGGCTGCGGTTTTTTCGGCCCCTTGAGGAAGCGCGGCAGGGTCACGCCCTGTGGCTTCAGGGTGTATTTCAGCTTGTCGGGCCGCGGCGGGGTGATGAAGCTGTCGTCAGGCGTGAAGGCCGGGATATTGGGGTGCTGGCTGAGGCCCAGCTTGCGCAATTGCGTCACCGGATGCTCAAGCTGCGCCAGACTCTGGACGCTGGTCTGATAACCCGATTCTACCGCCAGATCGTAGGCGTGCCATTCGCGGATTTCGACGCCTTCGGGCTCCGGGATGATCAGCAGGTCGCAGGCCAGCCGGCTTTGTTCGAGGTCGGCCGCCGTGGTGATGGTCGCCGAACGCATCAGGATCGAGACGATGGGCGGGCCTTTGCGCCAGTCGCCTTTGAGGAACCAGGTCGGCAGACTCCTGGGGACCTCGACGCTCTTGGGGTCGATGCCCTTGGCGCGGGTGACATCGACGCCGATAACGGTCCCCAGGTGCGAATTGCGCATCATCAGGGCCGGGAAGGAGCGCATCACCGCCCCGTCGACCAGCACCTGATCATCCTCAACCACAGGGGGCATGACGCCCGGCAGCGAGATCGAGGCGCGCAGGGCCTGTCGCAGTCTTCCGGTCTTGTGCACCTTGATCGTGCCGGAGGTCAGGTTGGACGACAGACAGAAGAAGGGCAGGGGCAGGTCTTCGATCAAGACCTCGCCGAAATGCTGCTCCAGCCGTTCATCGACCTTGCGCCCGGCGGTGAGGGCGACGAAGGGAAAGGTGACGTCGTCCAGCGGCGAGGAGACGACGAAGGCCTCGCGGATGTGCGCGTCTATTTCGGCGTCGGACCAGTCGAGCGCCACGCAGCCGCCGATAATTGCGCCCATGGACGAGCCGCAGATGAAGTCGATGGGGATGTGCGCTTCGCGCAGGGCCTGCACCGCGCCGATGTGCGAAAAGGCCCGCGCGCCGCCGCCGGAAAACACCACGCCGATCGAATGGCCGGTGACGATGCGGGCGATGCGGGCAGCGTCGGACAGCGCATTTTCGCCGATATGGAACCAGCGCGCGGGTTTGAAGGCATCCAGCCAGTCGCGCGTATGGGCGATGATCTTGCGCCCGTCGGGTTCCTGCGCCTGAACGAGGATCAGGTCCGGCGCGCGTTGCAGCCCCAGCGGATCGAGCAGTTGCGAGTCTTCGAGGCTCAGCGTGCTGGCCGGCAGGCGGGCGGGGTCGCTGTGCGGACGCTGCGAATGGTCGCGGGCGTCGGCGATCCAGAAGGTGTGATCGACCTGACGCGAACTGAGCAGCCGCCAGTGGCTTTCCGGCTTTTCGGCAACGTGAAGGACATAGTCGTTACTGGCCTCGGCCTCGGCGAAGATGTCGGCGCCGGTGCCGTGATTGTCCTTATCGAGCACGGCGACGCGATAGCCCAGAGCGCGGACCTGTTCGGCGATGCGCTCGACCAGCGGGCGGATGACGATGTCGTTCAGGGCGAAGAAGGCGAAGACATTGGGCGTGTTGTGACGGCGGCCTTCGCGCGGGGTGCCGGAACGGGCGCGCTCGATCATCTGCTTCGACAAGGCCAGAAGCACGTCCGGCGCGGCCTCTATGGCCTTGAGGAAGTCGGCTTTCGGCAGCACCATCAGTTCGCAGTCGCGCAGCGCAATGACGGTCGAGGTGTGCGGCGTGTCGGCGATCAGCGACATTTCGCCGACCGGCTCGCCCGGCTTGATCACGCCGATCAGGTGCAGGCCCTGCTGGTCATCGTCGTGGCGAAAAACGCCCATGCGTCCGGTGCGCAACAGGTAGAGGTGATCGGAATCGTCGCCCGTGCTGAACAGCCGCGTGCCGCCGGTGAGGGTGATCCAACTGGCGGCCTTCAGCCCCGAAGGCGTGTTGAACAGTCGGGCGAGGGCGGCTTCGAGAGAGGTGTCTTCCGCCATGCGGGCAGGCCTTGAATTATGAGTCTCGCCTCAATAGATAGCCCCGGTAGGCGGTATTGCCAATGTGGTTAAAAACGCGGAGCTTGGGTAGTATGAGCGTCAATCTGGTCAAGCTGTGCGTCGGGGCCGATACGGTCGAGGATCTGCTGGAATGGGAGCAGGGGCATAAGACCCGCACCATCCATACGCGCCAGACGCCCAAGCGCGCCGAGGAACTGCTGGATGGCGGGTCGCTCTTTTGGGTGATCAAGGGGGTGATTCTGGTGCGCCGTCCGATCCTCGCCATCGATACGGTCGAAGGCGAAACGCCGCAGTGCCTGATCACGATCTCTACCGAACATATCCTGACCGAGCCGCAGCCGCGTCGCCCGTTTCAGGGCTGGCGCTATCTGGAGACGAAGGACTCGCCGCGCGATCTGCCGCGCGGCGCGGGGGGTGAGGAACTGCCGGCGGACCTCATCGCGGCGCTGCGTGACGCGGGGGCGTGGTGAACCAGGGCGTGTCTTGAAACTAAACCGCGATATTGTCGATCAGGCGGGTCTTGCCCAGCCAGGCGGCGGCCAGCAGGCGCAGGTTCGTCGTCTGTGCATCGGCAACGGCCAGCGTATCGGCGTCGCGTAGATCCACATAATCGACCGGACCGAAACCGGCGGCCAGCAGGTTCGCCTTCGCCGCTTCGAGTGCCGCTGCACGGTCGCCGCCCGAACGCACGGCCTCGGCCACGGCGTTCAGTTCGACAATCAGGCGCGCCGCCGTCTGGCGCTCATCGGCACTGAGGTAGGCATTGCGTGACGACAGGGCCAGACCGTCGGCTTCGCGCACCGTCGGCATCCCCACCACCGCCACCGGCAGGTCGAGGTCGCGGACGAAAGTCTTGACGACCTGAAGCTGCTGATAGTCCTTTTCGCCGAAGACGGCGACGTCGGGCTGCACCTGATTGAACAGCTTCATCACCACGGTGGCCACGCCATCGAAGAACTGCGGGCGGAAGCTGCCTTCCAGTTCGCGCGCCGGGCCTTCGATATGGACGGTCGAGGCAAACACGGCCGGGTACATGATATCGACGGTCGGCAGGTAGAGCAGGTGGGCGCCGACGCTTTCCAGCAGTTGCGCGTCGCGGTCTTCGGTGCGCGGATAGCGGTCGAAATCCTCATGCGGCGCGAACTGTTTGGGGTTGACGAAGACCGACACCACGACGACGTCGCAGAGGGTTTTGGCGTGACGCACCAGCGCCAGATGCCCCTCGTGCAGTGCGCCCATGGTCGGCACGAAGCCCACGCGCAAACCCTGTTTACGAAAGCCGGCGACGGCTTCGCGCAAGGCGGCAAGGTCGCGGACGCGAGGGAGGGCCAAAGAGGCGTTATTTGCGACGGAGGTAAGCATGGGCATTAACCAAAATTGCTAACGACGATTTAAACGGCGTGTGCAAGAGTGCGGGTATGCGCTCTGCTCTTTCCGTTCCAAGACTGGCTCTGCTGACGGTCGCCTTCGTGGCGGCCGGGCTGTCGGGTTGCGACATGCCCAAGGGCGACGGCAAGGATTTCCAGCGGATGGCCGCGCGTTTAGCGGAAATCGACATCGAAGGAAAGGGTGACGAAGCGTCATCCGCCCCAGAGTCTTCTTCTGCTTCGTCGTCTTCGGCCACGCGCGAGGCGCAACTGGAACTGGCCTTCGAGACGGCGAAGGAACTGACGACCGGTAAGGACGGGCTTCTGGCCGCGGTGCCGAAGGGCGAGGGTGGCAACCTGATCCGCATCGTCAATCCGCTCGATATGGAGCGCCCGGACGCCGATACGCCGCTCGAAACGGGGCCCGGTCTCAGAGGCGCGCCGCCCGTTGAGGTGGCGCAAGCGCCCGTGGAAACGCCGGCAAAGCCCGCGCTCCTCCCCAAAACGGCTCCGGCGCGTCCGGCGGACAACGGCATCGAACAGAGGGTGCGCAGCGTTCAGGTCGGCTCGTTCAGTTCGCGCGCAGGGGCTCAGGCCGCCTGGGACGCTCTCAGGGCACGGCATCCGGGCCTCGACAATTTCAAGCCGATCCTGCAGCCGGTGACCGCTGACGGCAAGGCGCTGGTGCGTCTGCGCATCGGGCCGGTTCATTCGACCGAGCAGGCCGAGCGCCTGTGCAGCCAGCTCGACATCCGCGACGCCTGGTGCCGCAAGGCCGGATAGGTCTTTATCCGCGGGCATCTGCCTCATGGCGGGTAAAATCGCTGGCGAAAACGTTTTTGGCGAATCCCTGCGTCCTGTAAGGTGCCGCGCATGAAGCACCGGAAAGACATCAAGGGTCTTGTGCTCGACACCGCCATTGTGGCCGTGCCGAAGCTGCTGGCCGTGCTGATGATGCTGGCCGGGGCGTTCCTGCTGGCTTCCGTCCTGTCGCCCATCGATCCCGAAGCCATGCCCTTCGTGCGTCAGTGGCTGCCCTTGCAGGTGGTCGAGCTGTCGCATCTGGCCGGCGTGGCGACCGGCGTGCTGCTGATCTTTGCGGCGCGCGGTCTGTGGGAGCGGCTGGATTCGGCGTGGTACATGGCGCTGGGGCTGCTGGTGGCCGGGGCCATATTGTCGATGACGCGCGAACTGGCCGTCGGCGTAGCCGAGGTGATGATACTCTGCGCCCTGATCCTGCTGCCGTGCAAGCGCGCCTTCAACCGCCGCTCGCGCATACTGACTTTGACGATCAAGCCCGGCTGGCTGCTGATCACCGCCACCCTGCTGCTGCTGATCGCCTCGGCGGGCTTCTACTTTTATGAGCGCACGCCCTATGCCCATGAGCTGTGGCAGCGCTTCGCCTATGAGGCCAGCGTGTCGCGCTTCCTGCGCGGTCTGGTGGTCATCGCCCTGACCGTGGCGCTGTTCGCCCTCTATCGCCTGTTCGGACTGGCCAAGGCTACGCCGGACCTGCCCGACGACGAGGATATGGAAGATCTTCGCGGCGTGGTGGAACTGGCGCAGGACCCGCAGGCCTGGCTGGCCCTGACCGGCGACAAGCATATATTATGGAACGAGGACCGCACGGCTTTCGCCATGTATGGCGTGTCGGGGCGTAGCTGGGTCGTGCTGTCGGCCCCGGTCGGTCCGCCGGAAGAGGTGGAGAAGCTGGGCTGGCGGCTGAAGGAGATGGCGGCGCTGGCCAAGGCCAAGCTGTCGGTCTACCGCGTGACGACCGAGTTCCTGCCGCTGGTCATCGATTTGGGGCTAAGACCGTTCAAGATCGGGGAGGAGGCGCTGGTGCCGGTGCAATCCTTCGATCTGGCCGGCAAGAAGGGTTACGGCTTCCGGCAGGTGTGGCGCAAGTTCGAGCAGATCGACGCGCAGTTCGAAGTGCTGCGTCCTGAAGAGATCGAAACCCACATGCCGCGCCTGAAGGCTATTTCCGACGCCTGGCTGGAAGAGAAGGGCGGCAAGGAAAAGGGCTATTCGCTCGGCTATTTCGATCCGGACTATATGCGCCTGACGCCGATTGCCGTCATCCGTATCAATGGTGAGATCATGGCCTTCGCCAATCTGTGGGCCGCCCATGCGCGCACGACACTCAGTCTCGACCTGATGCGTTACGCGCCCGACGCGCCGCCCAACATAATGGAATATCTCTTCCTGCGGCTGATTTTCCACGCCCGCGACGAAGGCTATCAGTGGTTCAGCCTCGGCATGGCGCCGTTGAGCGGGCTGGAAGCGCGGCCGCTGAGCCCGGCGTGGTACAAGATCGCGGCCCTCGTCTACGCCTATGGCGGCGAGGTCTATAATTTCGACGGGCTGCGCGCCTACAAGGAAAAGTTCAAGCCTGTGTGGAAGCCCATCTATTTCGCCGTGTCGGGTAATGAGACGGCTCTGATGCCGGCGCTTCTGGCGGTGGTGCAACTGGGCGGGCGCGTCGAAAAAGCCAAAGACGCCTGAGTTCTTATGACCATACCCGATCCGCAGACCGAGACACACCACGCGCTGGCGCACCTGACCATCCGTCAGAAGCAGATCCTGCGCCTGATTGCCGAGGGGCATCAGGCCAAGGAGATCGCGCGTCTGATCGGTATCGGCGAGCGCACGGTCAAGACCCATACCGAAGCCGCGCGCAAGCGCCTCGATGTCGCCACCAGCCGCGAAGCCGCACGCTGGCTGGTGGCGGCGGAGAAGTCGTTTCCCATCGGTCCCGAAGACCGACGGCCGTCAGGACCGATGGCGGATGCTCCGGATTCAGCGGCAATCTCCGTCTCAGTCCAACAGACTCAGCATGCCGCCGGGGGGGTGGGGGATTTCGCGGATGAAGCAGGGGGCCGTCCCGTCCCTGAGGTCATCCGCGAACCCGATGCCGCCCCAGGGGTCGTTCAATCGACCGCCTCGGCGGCGCTTTTTTTCCAGCGTTTGAATATCTGGCTCGCGCGTCTCAATCCGTTGTCCCTGCTCGGCCTGATCCTGACCGTGGCGCTGGGGGCGACCGTGTTGGTCAGCGGCCTGATCTTCGCCATTGTCGGTTCACTCGAAGCCCTGCAGCATCTGGTCCGTTACATCCGCTGACTCATGAACCTCGTTGAATTCCTGTGGTATTGGGGCGGCACGCTGGGATCTTTACTGATCATCGGCGTGGCCTTCTGGCGCGGCGGGCGGTACGAGCGTTTCGGGGCGGCGGTGTTTCTGGCGGCGCTGATCCTGACCTGGATATTGAACAGGCCGGGGGTGGGGTTCGAGCCCGCGGTGATGATGGTCGATACGATCACCTGCGTCATCTATGTCGGGCTGGCGTTACAGGCGCGTCGCGTGTGGACCCTGTTCATGGCCGCCTTTGCGCTGAACACCGTCCTGTCGCATCTGATCATCCTGCTCGATCCGGGCGTCGACCTCTATGTCTACGTCACCGGGATCGGCCTGTGGGGCGGTTACGGCCTGATGCTGGCGCTGGCTGGCGGCGTGTGGGAGCACCGTATGCTTGAGCGCTTGCCGAAAAGTGGGACGCACTTTTCGGATAAAAAAGCGCGCTAATTTAAAGACCGGGCTCAGAGCATTTCCAGAGCGCGACTGTGGGCGATGCCTTCATCCGAGACGGTGAAGGCGTGGGCCAGAAACTCCACGCCTGCCGCGCGCGCCGCCGCATAGGCTTTTGCAAACCCCGGATCGAGATCGCGCGCCACGTCGAAACGGAAGACATCGTCGCGCTGAACGCAGAAGACGACCACGGCGCGGTCGCCGGCCTCGACCCGGTCGATCAGTTCCATCAGGTGCCTGGCTCCGCGTTCGGTGACGCAGTCGGGAAACTCCGCAAGCCCCGGCACGCGGCTGTAGTGAACATTTTTTATTTCGACCCACGCATCGGACAGGGTGGCGTGGTCCTGCAACAGCCAGTCGATGCGCGAATTGTGCCCGTATTTGACCTCCGGCCGCATGACCGGATAGCCGCGCAGTTCAGGGACCTGCCCCTCGCGGATGATCTGCGGAATCAGCCGGTTGGGCCACTGCGTATTGACGCCGACCCAGGTCTCGCCCTCGCGCAGGGCCTCCAGCCGCCAGCCCAGCTTCTTGGTCGGATCGATGATCCTGGTCAGGCGTGCGGGCGTACCTACGCCCAGTAAACCCAGCATCTTGCCGGGATTGGGACAATGGCTTACGACGGTTTCACCCGTATCCAGTTCGACATCGGCGAAGAATCGTTTGTATCTCGACACCAGACGGCCTTCGATAAGCCTTTGCGCGAATTGCATGAGATGCCCTGACTTCCTATGTTCGGGGCTGTCATAAGGAGCCTGCATCATGACGGTCAATACAGAAAACCCCACCGCCGCCGTGGTCATCATCGGTGATGAAATCCTGTCGGGCCGGACGCAGGACACCAATGTCAACACGCTGGCCAAATTCCTCGGTTCGCTGGGCATCGACCTGATTGAGGTGCGGATGATTCACGACGATCCGGCGCAGATCGTGCGCACGCTGAACGCGCTGCGCAGCGCCGTCGATTACGTCTTCACCACGGGCGGCATCGGGCCGACGCACGACGACATCACCGCCGACTGCGTGGCGCAGGCCTTCGGCGTTTCGATCGACGAGCGCGAGGACGCGCTGAAAATCCTTCTCGACCGTTATGGCGGCGACGCCCGCCAACTCAATCCCAACAGCCGCCGCATGGCGCGTATTCCGGACGGCGCATCGCTGATCCTCAATCCGGTGTCGGGCGCGCCGGGCTTTCAGATCGGGAACGTTTTCGTCATGGCCGGCGTGCCGCGAATCATGGCCGGAATGCTCAACGATGTCGCCCCGCGCCTGCGTCAGGGCGAACAGGTGCAGGCGCGCACCGTCAAGGCGACCTACGTGCCCGAAAGTCTCGCTGCTGACATTTTAAGTACGCTCGACCGGCAATATGCCGATCTGTCGCTGGGGTCCTACCCCTTCGGCATCTTTCCGGAAGAGTTCGGCACGCAACTCGTCATCCGCGGCCGCAACCGTCAGGCGCTCGACGAGGCGTTCCAGGCCCTGCTCGACGGTCTGCCGGCGGTGGTGGAAAAGGCGCGTGAACGCTTCCCCGACGCCCGTTTTGAAGAGATTATCAGTTAGGATATCCGATGCCGCTCAAGGCCCTTCTGCTCATTACCGCCGCGCTGGGTTGCGCGGCCACGCCCGTTCTGGCCAAGCCGAAGGCGGAAACGCCTGCCACCGTCACCGAAACACCCGAAGTCATCGCCACGCGCCTGCGCGACGCCGCGCTGCAATCGAACGCCGCCTACGACTTCGTGGCGCAACTGACCACGCGCTTCGGCGCACGCCCGGCAGGTTCGGACTCCGAGCGCAAGGCGGCGGAATGGTCGGCGGCCGAGCTGAAAAAGATGGGCTTCGACAATGTACGCATCGAAACCTTTCCGCTGGTCATCTGGGAACGCGGTGCCGAAAGTCTCGAAATCACCGGACCCTTCGCACAAAAGATGGTGGTGACGGCGCTGGGCGGCTCCGGGGCGACCCCTCCGGGCGGCGTCGAAGGCGAGGCGGCCCTGTTCGAAACCTATGCTGAATTTATCGATTCCAAGGCCGATCTGACCGGCAAGATCGTCGTCATTCTGCAACCGACCGTGCGCACCCAGACAGGGCAGGGCTATGGCGTCAATTCCGGCTCGGTGCGGCGCAGCGGTCCGGAGGAGGCGAAAAAGCGCGGCGCGGTGGGCTATGTCATGCGCTCGCTGGGCACCGAAGATCACCGCTTCGCCCATACCGGTGCGACGCGCTTTACCGGTGTCGAAGGCCTGCCGGCGCTCGCCATCTCGCCGCCCGATGCCGAACAGTTCGAACGCCTGCTCAAGCTGCAACGCGCCGGCGAGGCCGCGCCGCTGAAACTGAAAATGGTCTCGACCCCGACTGTGCGCACCGGTGGTCAGTCGCAGAACGTCATTGCCGAGGTCAGGGGATCGAAGCGCCCGAACGAAATCGTCACCATCGGGGGGCATCTGGATAGCTGGGACCTCGGCACCGGGGCCATCGACGACGGAGCCGGGGTGGCCATAACCATGGCCGCCGCCAAGGTTATGATCGACCACAGTCTACGTCCCGAACGCACGGTACGCGTGGTCTTCTGGGGCTCCGAAGAGGTGTCGCAGCCGGGCGATCTGGGCCTGTCGGGCGCCAATGCCTACGCCCGGTCTTCGGCCAGCGACACCCATATCGCCGCGGCCGAATCCGACTTCGGCGCCGATGTCGTCTATGCGCTGGCCCTGCCCAGGACCGACTATGCGGACTTCAACAAGACGCTGGGCAAGGTGCTCTATCCGTTGAATATCTTCATCGCGCGTGAGGCGTCTACCGGCGGCGGCCCGGACACCAGCCCGCTCAACGCCAGGGGCGTGCCGGTATTCGACCTGCAACAGAACGGCACCGACTATTTCGACGTGCACCATACGGCGGACGATACGCTTGACCGCATCGATCCGCGCAAGCTGACCCAGAATGTGGCCGCCTGGGCGGCGACGGTGTGGATGATCGCCAACACCAATGTCACCTTCCAGCCGACCAACCGCAAGTAAAGAAAAGGGGCGGAAAACGTTTTACAGTTTTCCGCCCCTTGCTATAAGGGCCGTCCGGTTTTTGCGGGCATGGCGGAATCGGTAGACGCAACGGACTTAAAATCCGTCAGGGAAACCTATGCCGGTTCGAGTCCGGCTGCCCGTACCACTTCTTTTCTCAAAGTGACAAATAATAAGCCTGAACAGGCTTTGTCTACCCGTGATGTCAATCGTCGATTGGTAATTTTTGTTGGAATAGGTCCACGCGACACGTTCAACCGGATAGTCATATGCGGCAATAGGCAGGGCCGTTTTGCGAAATTGAGGCCGTCACTAAGCGCAGGGCGCGGTCTTGCCTCGCTCTTAGAGCGTCGATGCCAGGCTTTTGTGCATCAGATAGGCTCTGACTGCCGGGTCCGTCGTCAGGCCGATCGCCCGTTCCAGAGCGTAGGCGGTCTCTTCGCTGCGCGCCAGCCGCCTCAGCAATTCGGCCCGCGCCGCCCAGTAAGGTTGGTAATTGCGCACCCGCTCCAGGTCCAGTGTATCCAGCACCTCCAGCCCTTGTTCCGGTGTGGCGGCATTGGCCAGGGCGATGGCATAGGCCGTCTCGACCCCCAGAGACGGCGCCAGATGGCGCAGACTTACGTACAATTGAAGGATCGCGGACGAGAAATCGGTCCCCGTCAGTCGGGCGTCAATGTGCGCGTTCTGAATGGCGGCCATGATCTGGAACGGACCGATATGCCGGCCGGCAAAAGCCGCGTTAAGCAGCCGTGCGCCCTCGACCATGTCTTCGCGGCGCCACGTGGAGGTATCCTGTTGCGCCAAGGGGACATAGACGCCTTCCCGGCATCGGCTGTCGCGCCGGGCTTCGGAAAACAATAGCAGGGCGAGCAGGCCCAGGGCTTCCGGGGCGCGGCTGGACAGTTCCGCCGTGAGGCGGGCGAGGTCGAGACATTCGCGCGACAGGTCTTCGGTGCCAGCCCGCTGCCGGGCTTCGTCCCAACCTATGCCATAACCGGCATAGATGGCCCCGAGCACGCTGTGCAGGCGGGGAGCCAGGTCACGGGCTTCGGGAATGATGAAAGGTATGCGCGCGTCCCTTATCTTCGCCTTGGCGCGCGTCAGACGCTGGCTCATGGTAGACGCCGGCACCACGAAGGCACCGGCCAAACGATGGGCCTCGACCCGCATCACCGTGTTCAGCATCAGGGGCACGTGCAGATCGGCCGCGATCGACGGGTGCGCGCAAACGAACAACAGTTTCAGCCGTTCGTCGGGAAAGTCCGTCTCGAAAGACGCCTCGGCGACGGCGTCTTCGGGAATGAGCGCGCGCCTGTAATCATCGGCGGTTGCCCGCCGCCGGAAGGTATCGAGCACGTAGCGCCGGGCCACCTGATAAAGCCAGGCTTCAGGCACCCTTGGGATACCGCTGACAGGCCATGCCTTGAGCGCGGCTGAGAAAGCCGCGCTCAAGGCGTCCTGCGCCAGATCCAGATCGCGGAAACGGCTGCCCAGACGTGCAGCGATGAGGCCGGCGGACGACCGAAAGACCATCTCGATATCTCCGGCCGCCGCCGATCCTTGGGTCATTGCGGGGGAGGCGGCAGGCACGGGCGGATTTCGACGGAACCGCCCTTGGTCAGGGGGGCGCGGCGCGCCCATTCCAGGGCGGCGTCGAGGTCCGGCACGTCGATGACGAAGAAACCGCCGATCTGTTCCTTGGTGTCGATGAACGGGCCATCCTCCACGCGCTGGGCCGCGCTTTCGAAGCGGATCACCGTCGCCGATGACGGCGGGGTCAGGCCCGCGCCAGAAACGAATATCCCGGCTTCGCTGATGGCCCGCGAATACGCCATCCAGCCGCCCCAGTAGGCGCCGGCATTTTCATTGTCGCGATCGGCGAAACCGGCGTCGCTTTCCGCAATAAGGAGCATGTAGTGCATCTGTTTTTCCTTTTTTGTGCTGTACGCCGAAACTTAATGTTGAGCCATGGTGGGATTAGGCAATTCTTTGCGAACCTCTGTATGCCCGCCTGCAGCCAGAGGGACAAGGGCAGCGAGTCGTCTCGCGGCCTCATCGTCCGCCGCCTCGACCTGGAAATATCCGCTGAGGAGGGGCTGGCCCGTCGAAGTGGCGGCGGGGTCGCTCGCCACAGCCGCGCCGCCTCTCAGGGCGTTTTGCACCGCCAGTTGTGACGCGAAACGCGTGTAGGCCGTCCAATAGGCCTGCGCGCTTTTCGTTTTTTCGAGGCGATCCTTCAGAACCTGGGCCGGTTCGTAGACAAGGATGGTATATGGGGCGGCCTGTGCGGCCGTTGCGATAAGCGCTGCGACGACGGCGGCCGGTATAAAGGCAAGACGGGGTTTCATCTGGTTTCCTTTGGCTTTTCGAAAGCTCCGATCGGCTTCCGATAACCATGACGCGCGAACGCGTCCGGATTCGACAGGCGGATGAATTATTTTTCCTGTTATGACCCAACAGACCGATCCCACATCCAACGCGGTAGCGTCATGTTAGAGCTTTCGCTGTTTTCCGGCTTGCCAGGGATGGTAATAAATGCCCGCCTTGGGCGCGTTTCGCCCCTATTGACCGACCATGTAAAAGTAAAGGGGAATGCCTATCAGGATGTTGAAGGGAAAAGTCAGGGCGAGGCTCATCGGGATATAGATCGCCTGTTGCGCCTGCGGCAATGCCACGCGCATGGCCGCTGGAACAGCGATATAAGATGCTGAGGCGCACAGGACTGTAAACAGGAAGGCCGTTCCATCTTCCAGGCCGATGGCCCGACTGGCGATTACGCCGAGAAGGGCGCCTATCAGGGGCATATATATCCCGAAAGCCAGCAAGCTTAACGAGAACTGCCTGACGTGTCTCAGGTTCCGACTGACGGTCAGCCCCATGTCGAGCAGAAACAGGCAAAGGACGCCCTGAAACGGATCAATGAAAAGGGCGCTGACGCCGGTCAGCGTCTCCGATCCAAGAACCGCGCCGACGAGCAGGGAGCCGATGAGCAACAGGACCGCGCCGTTGGTGGCCGTCTCCGCAAGGAGGTGGCTGAACCGTTTCTGCGCGCTCTTTCCGCGCGCCAGCATCAGGCCGGAAACGATCGCCGGGGCCTCCATCATAGCGACTACCGCGACGATATAGCCTGCGAAGGCGACCTGATTCAGCTCCAGATAGCTGACGGCGGTGGCGAAGGTGACGATGCTGACCGACCCATAATGTGCTGCCGTTGCAGCCGCCGTCGGCCTGTCGAGCGAGGTGGTGAACTTCAAAAGCGCATAGCCGATCACGGGCTGGATCAGTCCAAACAGGACCCCGACGACGAGGGTTGCGGCGAATTCGAGCGTCATTGCGCCTTCGGCCCTGAGCGCCATACCGCCCTTGAGGCCTATAGCCATCATCAGGAAGATCGACAGGAACTGACTGATGCTGCGTGGCACGCTCAGGTTGGAGCGAACAAGACCCGCAAACAGGCCAAGACCGAAAAACAAAACCGGGGCCGAAACCATGCCCTGAACCAAGGAAAAATTCATCTTCACCTCCACTGGAGTGGCGGGTAGCGGAGTTGAAGTTATTCGTAAAATGGAATATTCTTATATTAATTATTCGATTTATAGATAACCGATGTCATTCAATACCGACAGTCAGACGCTGAAAGCCTTCATGGCGCTGGCCGAAACCCTGAACTTCACCCGCGCCGCCGATAAGGTGGGCCGCAGCCAGTCCGCCTTGAGCATGCAGATACGGCGCTTGGAGGACAGTGTCGGGCATGCCCTGTTTGAGCGGACGCAGCGCTATGTGAAGCTGACACATGAGGGGGAGATATTTTTGGGCTATGCCCGATCGATTCTGGACCTCCAGCGCGAAGCCTATTCACAATTGAACGCGCCGGAAATTGAGGGCGAGATCCGCCTTGGCACGCCAGAGGATTTTGCCACCCATTATCTCCCCGATGTTCTTGCCGCGTTTCGCACCCTGCATCCGCGCGTGCTGCTGAACGTTAGTTGCGACCTGACGCTGAACCTCATCAAGGCGTTCGAGCAGGGCCAGCACGATATTGTCTTGGTCAAACGCGACCCGCAGACGGTGGATGGCGGTGTTCGGGTGTGGCGTGAACCGCTGGTCTGGGTGACGGGAGAGACATTGAGGGGAGCGTCTGGCGGAGTCAATGACAAGGCGCTTACATTGGCCCTGTCCCCGCCGCCCTGTATCTACCGGGCCCGCGCTCTGGCGGCGCTGGCGCGTCAGGGCCGTAGCTGGCGCATAGGCTATACCAGCCCCAGCCTGACGGGCACCCTGGCGGCAGTGCGATCGGGGCTGGGGATCAGCGTTCTGCCCGCCAATATGATACCCAAGGGCGTCAGGGTGGTCGATCATGGGCTGGGCTTGCCTGATCTGGCTGATGCCGAGATCGCCATGTTGACCGCCGGCGGCCTGGGGCCGGCGGGCACTATGCTGGCGCGGCACATCATCGACAGCCTCGACCAGATGCGGGGGCATTAAAGGGCGCGGTTACCTCAGTGCGACTGAGACGGTCACACAGAATCCTGTGCGAGCTTGTTGAAAATGAACAGATCAGGCTTATCGGCGCTCGGTGTTTGTGCGTGTCGGGGCGCGAAATGGAAGCCGCTTGTCACAACGGACGAGTGCTTTCGATCAGCGCTGCAAACGCGATAGCCGGCGTGTAAACGCCGACCATGTAATACGGCTGATCCATAGGACAGTGCAGGGCATAGGCAGCGGCAGCAAGGGTGGCAAAGGCGATCGCCGTCATCAGCCTCAGTACCATCGGGTGGGAGGACGCGGTGAATTTCAGCCACACCGGATCCGCAAGCCTCATGCCCAGAAAGGTGGCGGCGAGGAGGGTGCCCGCACACAGGTTCGCCTGACCGAAACCGGGAGCAAAGGTCGCGGCCCAGCCCTCACGGGCGACCTCCAACGACGTGAGGCCCAATTGCCCAAGCGCAACGACCGGCAGCGGGGCCAGATCGCTCCAGTGTAAACGGCCTTCTGGTCTGGAGAGATCGACGACGACATGCAATGCGGAAAAACCGACCCACGCCCACATCAGAGGCTTCAGTATAGCTGTAGGCGGTATCCAGGCGCCGTCCTCAGCGCTGCGAAAAATATCTGGCCGTATCCCGTAGATGCTGAAAACAACTGCTAAGATCAATCCAGCGACGACGACGCTCAGAAGCAGCAGCCGCAGGGGATTGAGCGGCGTAACGGGGCGAAGATCGATTATGAGCCGCTCGATCGGGTCTCGCTGCGGCTCTACCATCTGAAGAGCCAGCGTCCGGCAAACCCGCCCAGAACAGCAGCCACCAGGTTGGGCGCCAGATAGATCAGCAGCAGATAGATCGGCGCGTCGTGGCCGCAATGCAGGCTGTAGGCGACGGTCATCAGTGCCGAGGCGGCAAACGCGCTCAGGGCGCCGAACAGGGAGGGATTGCCCGGCGCGGCGCGGCGCAACCACAGGAACCAACCGGCGCCGAGCCCGCCGAGCCCGCCGCTGAGAACGGTCAGGAAGCAGACCGAGGCGCCCCCCTTGAGGTCCGCCATGGCGGCCTGCCAGCCATGGACGACCAGTTCCGCGCCCGTCAGCGCCGCCAGTCCGCCGACCCCCAGCGCCAGAAGGGCGGTTTGAGGTTTATCTAACCGACCTTCCGGACGCGCCATCCCCTTCACCAGTCCCAGGGCCAATGCTGCCACGGCCATGAAAAACCCGGTCTTGGCGTAGGCGGACAGATTCTCATGCACGCGCCATTCGCCGACCAGCACGCGCATTTCGGGCCGTGCGCCATAGGCGGCCACGATAAGGACACTGGCCACGGTCAGGAACAGGGCCGCCCATAAGATCAGTCCGCGCGGGCTCAGGACGCTTACCGGGGCGGTCGCGCGGCTCAGATCCTCGATCAGGCGGTCGGTTTCAGGCTTACTCATCTTCATACACTTTCCGGGGCGTGCCGACGGCTTCCCGTAACTTTCTCAATCCTCTGTGGATGATGACCTTCACGGCGGCCACCGATTTGCCCGTCAGGCGCGAGACGTCGTCGAGGCTAAGCTCCTCCACCTTGTGCAGGCGGATGACACGGGCCTGTTCGACGGGCAGTTGCGATAAAAGAACCTGCACGTCGCGCCGCGCGATGGCGGCAGGCAGGCCGAGGCTGGCCTCGTCCACCGGTTCATTCTGTTCATCCAGCTCGACATGCACGTAACGGCCGTGGCGACGAACGTGGTCGATCAGCTTGTGCCGGGCGACCGCCGCGATCCACGGCATGAAGGGCGCGCCGGCATCGTAGGTATGGCGCTTTTCATGCACGCTGACGAGGGTAATCTGGATCAGATCCTCCGTATCCGGCGATTGCAGGCGCCGGCGAAAATAGGCCGCCAGCCACGGACGCAAGGCAGTGAGCAGGGCGCGGTAAGCCTCGGCGTCGCCGGTTTGCGCGGCGCGCATCTGTTCCTGCCAAAGATCCGGCTTTCCAAGGCTCATGCGTCAGACAACGGTGATGCCGCGGCCTCTGTCAAGTCCAGGTCGAATCCTGTCACCAGCCCCTCTGCGATCCAGCCCCCCAACCATTCACCCACCCTGTGCGTGGGGTCTGTGTCAGGGTGGTCGCGCGCCAGGGTTTCGCACGCGGCGGCGAACGGCAGACCAGTGTTGAGGGCGCGCACCAGATGATATTCGTCCGCATCAAGGGTGCGAAAGCGCGGTTCGAGCGCCAGCTTCCATACGCACAGTCCCGTCAGTTCCTGGTCGGTAAAGTAGACGATGTCCGGCGGCGTGTCCCCGCGCGACAGGGCCCGCCACAGGGCGGCGGCGTTGGTGCGGACAGCCCGATGCCGCAGCGCCGGGTTCAGGCGCAAGCGCACGGCTTCCCAGTTGGTAATCGTCGCCAGAGCGGCCGGATCGAGCGTTTCCGCGTCTGGGGCGGCGAAGGCCTGACGCAGTTCGGCGTCCAGCCACGCCAGTTCGGCAATTTCGGGATCGTGGGGGAAGCGCACATCGAGAAAGGCCGGGAAGTCGAGCCCATAGGCATCGAGCGTCCAGTTCGTGGATGGATGCTGCTCGATATAGGCGCGGGCTTCGGCATGGAAGGCGTCGTCACCCAGCCAGGTCCATACCCGCTCATAGGTTTCCGAAAGCGCGCCCAGAAGACGCGCGCGATAGGCGCGATGATAGACGCGCCGACCTTCCTCAGCCCCCGGGGGCGCGGTTTCAAGCAACATGTCCAGAAAGCTTCGCTGTGCGACGAACAGACTCATGCGGCCTCCGGGGCGCGGCTCAGACGCCGGGCGATGTCGAGTTCGGCCAGCAGTTCCGGCAGGGGCGGGATGTCGTCGTCGCGCTCGATCATGACGGCGGCGTGGCGCAGGCGCGGCGCGGCCTCGGCATAGAGGGCCCATACGCCTTGCGGCACCGGCGCATCATGCGTATCGATCAGCAGGGTCTCGCCTTGCGAATGTCCGGCCAGATGCACCTGACGCACGCGCTCCAGCGGCAGACCGTTAAGATAGTTGCGCGCCGAAAAGCCGTGATTGTGGGCGCTGACATAGACGTTGTTCAGGTCGAGCAGCAGATAGCAACCTGTGCGGCGGCAGACCTCGGACAAAAAAGCCCATTCGCTGTAGGCGTCTTCGGCAAAGGTGACGTAGGTCGAGGGGTTTTCAATGAGGAGCGGGCGTTTCAGAAACGTCTGTACACGGTCGATATGACGGCAAACCGTCGTCAATGCCTCTTCGGTCAGGGGAAGGGGCAAAAGGTCGTGACTGTTACGGCCGCCGATGCCCGTCCAGCACAGGTGGTCCGACACCCAGACGGGCTCGATGCGCTCGGTCAGCGCCTTGAGCCGCGTCAGATAGTCCGGTCCCGGTCCTTCCGGCGACCCCAGCGACATGGACACGCCGTGCATCAGAACCGGATAGAGGGCCCGTACCTGTTCGAGGACGCGCAAGGGCCGCCCGCCATCGATCATGAAATTTTCCGAGATGATCTCGAAAAAGTCGATCGCCGGCGGGGCGGCCAGAATGGCTTCGTAATGCGAGGGCCTCAGGCCGAGGCCGAAGCCCGCAAAGGGCGGAAGGAAAGGGGGCATGAACAGGTCCGGATAGGGCCGACGCAATGCCGGCCCCGTGTTTCATTTAGTTGGGGCAGTTCAGGCGAGGTCGCCGATCACGCCGCCCTTGGCCAGGCATTCCTTGGCCTTTACGGCCTTGAAGCCATGACCCTTGCAGGTGTTCTGGCCCTTGCATTCATGCATGGTGGTGGCGCAGTCGGCCGTGCCTTTGCAGCTATTGATGCCGTAGCAGTGCACGATGTCGTCGGCGGCGACGGCCGCGCCCTTGCTGCCCGCGGGTGCAGTGGCGGCGCTGGCGATGCTGGCGGCGGCCATCAGGGCGGCGGCGGAAGCGATAAGGGCGCCGGTTTTGACGGTGATCATGGGGTTAGCCTCTCTGAGATAGGTGCGGTGCCGGTGTGGCAGGGAGGGATACGGCGCCGGCGCAAGCGAGGTTACAGGCCGCGATGAATTTTTTCTGCCGGCTGGGTTTGTAACCTTTGTCGTCGGCGGCGCGTATCTCCTGACAGGGCGCGATACTGCGTCTGTTTGCCAAGGAGAACCGTATGTCTGTTTCCCATTCCGGGCTGGCTATTGCCGCCGCCCTGTCGCTCGCCGCCGGTGCGGCCATGGCCGCCGACGCCAAAATGCCCGCCAAGGCGCCCTCTGCCAAGGAAGCGTGCTACGGCGTTGCCAAGGCCGGGCAGAACGATTGCAAGGCCGGGCCGGGCACGAGTTGTGCGGGCAGTTCCAAGGTCGATTACGACGGTAAGGCGTTCAAGCTGGTCGACAAGGGCACCTGCGTGACGATCAAAACGCCCAGGGGCAACGGTTCGCTGACGCCGAAGGCCTGAGCGCGATGATCGGGGCAGGTCTGGGTGCGGGCTTGGGGCTTAAGCTCGCGCATTTTGACGAAGCGTCCCGCGACCGCCGCAATGGCCTTTGGTTCGAGGTGCATCCCGAAAACTACATGGTCGACGGCGGCCCGCGTCTGGCTGGGCTTGAGCGCGTGCGGGAGTGCCATCCCCTGTCGTTGCACGGGGTGGGGCTGTCTCTGGGCGGTCCCGATCCGCTCGATAAAGGGCATCTGGCACGGTTCAGGGCGCTGATCGATCGCTTTGAGCCTTGCCTTGTTTCCGAGCACCTGGCCTGGTCGCGCTTCGGTGGGGCCAGCGTGCCGGACCTGCTGCCGGTGCTGCGCAGCCGGGAAGCGCTGGCGCGCATTGCCGGACGCATCGATGCTGCCCAGACCGCATTGGGGCGCACGCTGCTGATCGAGAATCCGGCCCATTATCTAAATCTGCGCGGCCATGAGTACGATGAGGCCGATTTCCTGAGGGAACTGGTCCGGCGCACCGGTTGCGGTTTGTTGGTCGATCTCAACAATATTGTCGTCAGTGTGCGCAATATCGGCACGGATGCTTATGCCTATCTAAGGGCCATTCCGCCGGAGGCCGTGGGTGAAATCCACATTGCGGGACACAGTGAAGACCCCGTTATGGGCGCGAACCTGCTGATCGACAGCCACGACCGCCCGGTCGGCGACGCTGTATGGTCGCTCCTGACGGCAGCGCTGAACCTTTGGGGGCCGAAGCCGGTCCTGATCGAGCGCGACGGCGACGTGCCGGCCTATGCCGCGCTGATCGCCGAGCGCGAACGCGCCCAGGCCGGGCTCGACAGCGCGAAGGTTTTGACGGCATGACGGATTTTCACTCGGCCTTTGTTCGGGCGCTTGGGGGCGAGGACGACGCGCTGGCCGAATGGCTGGCCCCGTCCGACCGCCCGAAGCTGGCCGTCTATCGCAACACCATCGCGTCCGGACTGAGCGAGGCGCTGGAAGCGGCGTTTCCCAGTGTGGCAGCGGCCGTAGGGCCGGAAAATTTCAGCGGTCTGGCGTTTAGCTTCGGGCGGGACAACCGCCCGGAGAACCCGTGCCTGCACGACTATGGCAAAGGTTTTGCCGACTGGCTCGACCAACAACGCGATCTGGAGGACATGGGCTGGCTGGGCGATCTGGCGCGGCTCGACCGGCTTCGCTTGGAGGTTGTGAACGCGGATGACGAAGCGGCGTCGCCGGCGCAGCTATTTGCGGCCTTGTCGCCTGACGCGCTGAACGCGGCGCGTGCAAGGCTCGTCGCTTCCGCCCGGCTTATTCGCTTTGATGCCACACTGCTCGCTGTCTGGCAGGGACTGATCGACGGTGAGACATACCCTCTCGAACGCCAGGCGCGGCCCGAAGCCCTGCTGGTTCGACGCGTCGGACACGAGGTGGAAATGCAACGGCTCGACGATGCCAGTCACGCCTTTCTGAGCGCCTGCGTCGAGGGTTCGGCTCTGGGCGATGCGGCGCTGGCCGCCCTGACCCTTTTACCCACAACCGACATCGCCGCCCTGTTCGGTGAGGTGCTCGGTCTGAACATTCTTACACTGAAAACCGAGGAAACCGAATATGGCCAAAATGCTGACTGACTGGATAAATTACCCGGCAAAACTGATGAACCGCCTGCCGGAGGACGTGATCGCGCTGGTCATCCGGCTGGGCGTGGCGGCGATCTTCTTCACCTCGGCGCGGACCAAGGTCGATGGCCTTCTGCATATCACCGACGGCACCTATGTGCTGTTCGAGACGGAATACGCTCTTCCGCTCGTCCCGTCGCCCATCGCCGCGGTGGCGGCGACCTGGGCCGAGCATGTTTTCTCTGTGCTCCTGGTTTTGGGACTGTTCACGCGCTACTCCGCTTTGGCCTTTCTGGTCATGACGGCGGTGATCGAAATATTCGTCTATCCCGACGCCTGGCCGACGCACCTGAGCTGGGCGGGGTTGCTGATCTATCTGATCGCCCGAGGGGGTGGGCGCTTCAGCCTTGACCGACGTCTGGGCTGGTTATGAGTTGTGCATGCGTAACGACCACGGCTCCCGCGCATAAAAAGGACCGCCCTCGCGCAAGCGAGGACGGTCAGGCCACACGCATCAACGGGGAGCCGAAGCGTCGGTGGGAGGGCTTAGCGGGCTTCGGGCCAGCCGGCGGAGATGATCCTGCGCACCGCCTTTATGTCCGGCGCGTCTTTCCATTTTATGCCGATATCGCGGTGCGCCGCGCCGGGGCCGGTCGAGCCGCTCTCATGGAAGCGCGAGTCCTGAGGGTGGAAGACGGCGGTTTTGGATCCGTCGCGCGCCGTGCCGTTCATGGTGGTCCAGTGGTCCGGATGGATATGGGCCTCCATGACGCAGTCGATGAAGGACGCCTGCCCCACAGCATCCGGATCGGCGTAGCGGCCGTCGGCGAAGGTGGTGGTCGGATGCCACGGACGCCCCAGCGCGACGGACCCGTCCGGTACGCCGGCTTCGCGGGTCAGGTGTGAGCGGTAGACGACGATGCCGACGGGCTGGCTTAGCGGCGTCGAGGGGGCCAGCAGGAAGGAATGGAACTCGCCGGCGGCCAGCGCCGCACCGCGATTGCGGGTGCGAATTTCGCTTTTCTCGATCAGGAGCTGACCGTTGCCGAAGATGAAGTCGATATTGCCGGCAATCAGGCTGTCGCGGATCAGGGCGCGCCTGCCGTTGGCGAACAGGGTGTCCTGATAGCCGATCAACTCGGCGCGACGGATCAGCACCCGGTCGCTGTCGATGTCGAGGAGGACGGCGACGCCTTGCGAATTGCCGATCTTCCTGGGATCACCGTCGGGCAGGGCGTCGTTCGACAGATAGTCGAAGGTGTTTTCGACCTTGATCCCTTCAATCGTGACGTGGTCGGCATTGACGGTCAGGGTCGCCGAGCCGGGCGTGCCCCAGTTGCGGCGGTGATATTTGCCCGCCGTCTCGGCGACGGCGTCGAAATGCAGGCGCGTGCGGTCCGGGCCAGCCCCGCGCAGGCGGGTCTTGTCGCGGCTGATCGTCACCTTTTCGTAGTAATCGCCCGCCGCGACATCAATGACGACCCAGCCTTCGCCCTTCTCATTCTGAGCGGCGTCGAGCGCGGCCTGCACGCTGGCGAAACAGGCTTTGCGCGCCCCGCAGTCCGGACTGACGCTGAGCCGGGTATCGGCGGCAGCGGGCAGGGCGGTGGTGGTGAGCAGCACGGCGACACAAGCGAAGAAGCGGAAGGACATGCTTTAAAGTCTCATTTTTCTGTCAGAAAACCGTCGATCTGATCGACGATCTGGCTGAACCATGGATCGAACAGCCAGATATCGTGCGGAGCGTTCTCGAAGCGGGCGTAGCGGTAGCGGATGCCCTGCGCCTTCAGCTTCGTCTCGACGATCTCGCGTCCGGCGGTAAAGCGCGGTATGCCGCTGCTGATGACCAGGGTTGGCGGCGATTGCGGTCCGGCGTGTTGCGCGGCGCTGGCTTCGCGCCAGCGGTCGGGCACACGCTCCATCGCCCCGCCCAGCCACAATCCGGCAGCGGATTTGTCACCGGCGGCGTTTTCAAACTGCAGGGCCAACGGTGTGGTGAAGTCGAGCACGCCGTCGATGTCGATCAGCGCGCTGACCTTCGTATCGTCGGTCGGTGTGCTCTTAAAGAGCGGTGTATCCGCCGTATAGGCCAGCAGGGCGGCCATCTGTCCGCCCGAAGACGCGCCGCCGATGGCCAGCTTGTCACGGTCGAAACCGAAGTCTGCCGCCTGCGACTTGGCCCACACTATGGCGTCGTTAACGTCGATCAGGCCCGCCGGATAGGGCGCTTCGGGCGACAGACGAAACTCCGGCAGCAAGACGGCGTAGCCGCGCTGGGCCAGACGATTGGCCAGAGCATAGAAGTGAGACTTGCCGCCCGATCGCCAGCCGCCGCCGTGGACCAGCACGATGCCCTGGCCCGTGCGGCGCTCAGCCAGCGGCAGGAAGACGTCTACATGCAGTTCGCGCTCGCCGACGGTCTTATAGAGGCGGTCGAAAAGAACGGTCTGACCGCTCTGGAATTCCGATACGGGCCAGCTAATGCCCGCATACTGATCCTTATAGCGGGCGTAGCGCTGCGAGATGGTGTAGCTGTCGTCGACGGGGATAAGGTCGGCGGCCAAGGTCGAGGCCGCAACGCTGAGGCCCAGGACTGCAGACGCGACGGCAGGGAAAAACCGCATCCTCTTCCTCCTGTTGTATCGGCCGCCGGCATTACGCGCCGACGGCCTCTCTTAGGATCAGTACTTGTAACGCAGGCCCACGATCCATTGCGCGCCCGTATGGCTGTATTCGCGCGTCAGATCCATGCTGCCGGTGTCGCCGGTGCCGTAGATGCGCTCGACCTCGTCGGTGATGTTGATGCCTTCGAAGGTAAGCGTCAACCGCGGCGTCACATTGTAGAACGAGGCGAAGTCGACATGGGTCGGCCCGTATTTGCGCTCCTGCACGTGGCCGTTGCCGCCCGGCTCGCTGATCAAATAGTCGTCGCGCTTGTTGACCGACAGGCGGGCACCGAACGCTTCGGTGTCGTAATAGAGGGTCAGGTTGTACGAATTGGGCGAGAGGCCCGTGGAATCGTCCGCCGACACGTGGGTGTAGTTTGAGGCGACGCCGAACTTCGACCATGCGCCCGGCAGGAAGGTAAAGGGCTGATTGTAGGTGATTTCAAAGCCCTTGACGCTGTTGCCCTGATCGTTGTTGACCGGAATGGTGAAGGTATAGGGCACCTGCGCCGGATCGGCATTGTAGGACGCGTCGTAGAGCGGATCGGCGTAGATGGCCGGCCAGAAGGACGGGTCGATCATCTGGCTGACCACATCGGTCTTCAGCGAGCGCACGATGTCCTTGTGGAAGACGGTGAGGGCCAGCAGGCCTTCATCGCCGAAGTACCATTCGACGCCCAGATCGAGGTCGTTGGATTCGTAGGGCTTGAGCGAGGGGTTGCCGACATTGCCCACCGTGCGGGTGGTGTAGCCGAAGACCGGACCGGCGATGTTCAGCGTGCTCAGGCCCGGACGCGTCATGCTGCGGCCATAGGAGGCACGCACCACCAGATCGCTGCGCACGTCGAGGGCGGCGTTGATCGAGGGCAGGTAGTTGTCATAGGAGACATTGACCTCGACCGGCGTGCCGCTAACCAGCGCCTGCGAGCGGACATTGGTTTTAACGTAGCGCAGGCCCGCATTGGTGCGCAGGCGCATACCGGCAATGTCGTATTCGGCGTTCATTTCGCCATAGGCGCCGATGGTTTCTTCCCCGACTGTCCAGCCCGCGCCGGCATTGTTGGTGTAGCCCGCAGGGATGATGCCGGCCGCGGCGATGGCGCCGAAATCGGCCACGCGGAAGGGCAGGAGGCCGGGACCGTCCAGACCGTCGCCGAAGTTGGAGACGGGGAAGGGGCGGGTATAGGCGGAGGGATTGAAGGTCGGCGCGGCCCCCAGGCCCTCGGCATAGCTGACCTTACGGTCGTTATAGCTCAGGCCCGCCTTGAACGAGACAGTGTCGGCATTATAGGTCGCGTCGAAGCGGGAGGTGACGTTCTCCTTCTTAACATTATTGATGCGGTTCGACGCCGTCTGGGCGTTGATATAGTTGGCGGCGTTGTTGGGATCGTAGCTGCCGAAGCTGACCTTCGGCACATAGGGATCGCTGCTGTAGTCGTAGGCGTAGTAGTGCGGCACCGAGCGATAGTAGAAGCGCAGTTCCGTGCGGTCGGCGTCATCGACCGCCGTTCCGGCCATGGCTTCGAGCGTCAGGCGCTCATTGATCTGGAAGCGGCCGGACAGGACCACCTGATCGAAGGACGATTGCGACTCCTGATGACGGCTTTCGTACCAGGAGGTCACGTCGTTGAAGGCGGCGGCGACCAGCGTCTTGCCATCGGCGCCGACCGTAAAGGACAGGGGCGTCTGACCGGTGAAATTACCTGCCGTACCGTGGGTCAGCAGCCACTCCATCGAATTATAGCTGTAGCGGTCGTTGTTTAGTTCGGAGTGCAGGACGTCGAGCGTGATCAGGGCGTTTTCCGACGGGCGGTATTGTAACGAACCGGTCAGGCCGACGCGCTTCTGGTCGTTGCCGAAATAGTCGGCGCGCGGCAGGCGCGGGGCCCACAGGCAGTCGAGCGGATCGCTGGCCCCGCAGGCATTGGACGGCGTGCCCGTGACGGTCGGGTTGGTGTCGGCCCAGGAATCGCCATTGGCGTGGGGCGAGGTCCAGCGTACGCTCGAATAGCCTTCCTGATGCACGGTGCGGTTGGAGGCGGCTACCGAAAACAGCGCGCCGAACTTGCCGTCTGCGAAGGTTTTGCTAACCAGCAGGGCCACGCGGGGGTCCGCCTTCTGGTTCAGCGTGTTGTAGTTGGCCTGCGCCGAGGCGGAGACGGTGAAGTCGTTGCGGAAGTCGAACGGACGCGCCGAATAGAGATTGACCGTGCCGGCGATGCCGCCTTCTTCGGTCGAGGCCTTTTGCGACTTTTCGATATCGATGCGGTTGAACAGTTCGGAGGCAAAAAGATGGAAGTCGAAGGCGCGACCGGCATTGAGGGTTACGCCGCCGCTGTCGAGGCCGTCGCTGCTGGCCGGAACCTCCATGCCGTTCAGCGTGGTGCGGGTGAAGTCCGGCCCGAAGCCGCGCAGGGTGATGTTGCGTCCTTCACCGCCTTCGCGCGACATGGCCACGCCCGGCACGCGCTGAATGGATTCGGCCAGGTTGAGGTCGGGCATCTTGCCGATGTCTTCGGCGACGATGCTTTCGACCGAATTGGCCGCGCGGCGTTTTATGGCGCGTGCCTTGCTGAGCGAGCCGCGAATACCCCTGACGACGACGACCGTTTCCTCAGGCGCGGCGGCGGGGCTTTCGGATGCCGTGGCGTCCGCCACGTAGGCCGTGCGCGTAATGGGCATGGGATTGTCGCGCGACGTCGGAATCTGTTCAGCCAGCAGGATGATGCCGTTGGACTGGGTAACCGGTGTCAGATTGGTGCCTGCCAAAAGGCGCGACAGGCCCTCGCGCACCGGCATATTGCCTTGCACGGCGGCGGTCTGCTTGCCCTTTACGACCTTTTCCGGCGCCATGAGCTGGATATTGGCCTGCTGGGCGAACTGGGGGATACCCCGTTCGGCGGCCTGCGCCGGTACGTTGAACGCCTTGACGGCGTCCTGTGCCTGAACAGGCGCGGCGGAGACCATGAGCAACGTACCGCCAGCGAGCAGCAACGGTCCATTGAATGCGCGCATGAATGCATTCGTCATCAAAATAATCCCTGTATGTTTGCGCCCGTGGTGCGCATTATTATTGTCGAAGGTCTGCGCCTTCCTGAATTACGATGTTTGGTAAACGCACTTCCGTACGCGAAGTGTTATTTTTTTGTGCCGATGAGGATCGCCTTGTCCGTCCGCGCGATTTCGACGCCGAAGGCCTGAACGATGGCGCTGGAAAAGGCCTCCGGATCGTTGGCGCTCAGCCGCCCGATCAGGCGCTCGCTGCCCAGGGCTTCATCCTGAATGACGATCTGGATACGGTTGTAACGGTTGAACTCCGCGGCCACCTCGGACAGACTCTTGCCGTTGAGCGCGATCTGACCTTCGCGCCAGGCCAGATCTTCATCGATATCGTCGGGTGCGTGACGGATTTTAACGGGCGCCTGTTCGCTGAGGATCGTCCGGTCGCCGGCGTGCAGCAGTACGGGATCACCGGTCTTGCCGGCCCAGGCCTGCACCGTGCCCTCGGTAACCAGCACCTCGATGCCGTCTTTGCGTTTCTTGACCGAAAAGGCGGTGCCGACGGCCTTCACGCGGGCGCTGCCGGCGCTGACGATAAAGGGGCGTTCCCGATTGTGCGCGACCTTGAACCAGGCTTCGCCCTCGACCAATTCGATCCGGCGCTCGCTTTCGGCCATGTCGATGCGCAGGCGGCTGTCGGTATTGAGGGTGGCGATCGAGCCGTCGTTCATCGGCAGGCGGCGGATTTCCCCCATACGTGTCACCGTCTCGTCCTGTCTCAGGCCGAAGACGGCCAGAAGGCTGGCGGCGACCAGACCGCCACCGGCGGCGGCCGCGGCGAAAAAGTGCCGGCGCGACGGCAGACGCTTCACGGTGGAGACGGCATCCTGCCATTCGTGGGACGGACCGAGCGCCCGCGCCCGCTCCAGCCCCTGCCACGCAGCCTGCGCGCGCAGGAGCGCGCCGCGCCGGCGCGGGTCGCCGGACAGCCAGTCGCTGAGACCGGCCTCGTCCTCAGGGGTGAGGGGACGTTCCTTCACCGCCCACAGGCTGGCCGCGCGCTCGATCTGCTCGCTAGTTTCGACCGGCGTCGGTGCCACGCATAAACTCCTTCTGAGGCTGGAAGCGGATGTCGTCGGAGGCCATAGCCTTCAGGATCAGCCGAAGGGCCTTGGCCGCGTCGTTTTCGACCATGTGTTCGCTGAGCCCCATGCGGCGGGCGATCTCCTTTTGGGGCAGGCCCTGAATCTTGCGCATCTCGAAGACCTGTCGGCAGCGCGCCGGCAGGTCGGCAATCACTCGTTTGAGACGGGCAAGATCGGAGCGGGCGACGCTGACCTGTTCGGGGGAGGGCATGTCGCTGCTGATCTCCAGCCGATCGATTTCGTCGACGCTCTCGATGCGCACGATGCGGGCGCGGCGCAGTCGCATCAGGGCGATATTGCGCGCGACCGTGAAGAAGTAGGCGCGCGGGGAGGAAATGTGCTCGACGCTGGCCAGTTCCGCCATGCGGCAATAGGATTCTTGCAGGATGTCCTCGGCATCTTCGCGCCCCAGACGGGCACGCAGCAGCCAGGCGCGCACATCCGCCTCATGCGGCAAAATCTGCGAACCTACCCAACTGATGATGTGATCCGGCGCGGATTGCATGCGAGCCTCCTGCAGATACGATGCCTGAGACGCGCGGTTCCGTAAATTTATCTTTGCGAGATGGCAAGAGGTGCCATGTAGAAAGACTTGGAACGTCCGCTTGTGAGGTATTCGCAATCTCCGGCGCCCAATGAGACGGATGTCGCATTTGAAGGGAAGTGCGCCCGCATTTCAACCGTTCGGACCCAAGGCGTTGGCGGGACTCTACTCAGCCGCGGCAGCCACTTGATCGGCCTGCCAATCTGCCGAGACAGGTCGGGGCCGATCCGAGGATCAGCCCCTTTTTCACCTATACGACGGAGCCGGAATAGGTTTCCATTTTGTCCCGACGCTAGTCGTAACCGGCGACAAGGCTTCGTTTTTTGACGGTCTGAAAATCCGCCAGGGACCGGCTCGGCTACCCGTACCCTTCGTCTCGCTCACGCTCGCCGACCCACAGTCGTGGCCTTTTTGGGGGGGTAATGAGCGCGCTGCTTTAAGCGGGAACCATACCGCGTTGCGATTTTACTGCCTGTTCGGTGATTGGCTGCATGATCTTGCCCAGACCGTCGACATAGAGGCTGTAGACGCGAGCGAAGGCGCCCATATGTTCCTGCATACCCTGCACCGCCGCCGTCTGGAGGTTTACCGCGTCCTGCACCGTGCGTACGCTCAGCGCCTGACGCGACAGGGTGTCGTAGCGGGCGATCGACTGGTTGCCCAGCTCGGTCATGGCCTGATTGATTTCGGACAGCAAATCGGCGGTCTGGTGGCCGGCGCTGACGCAGGCCTTTATCGCTTCGCTGCCCATCTCGACGCTGCGTTGCGTGAGGCGCTGGGTTTCGGCCTGAGTGCGCTGGAGGGCGTCCTGACCGGCGGCCAGCCCGTGCTCGGCAGAATCCTTGATGGTGTCCTGCGTGCGGCGCATAGCGTCCGACGCGGTGGATGTAGCCGTGCTGGCGGCTGCGGTGAGAGTGTCGGTGGTCTTTTGGGCGGTTTTTTCTGTGGTGCTGAGCGTGTCCATGGTCGCATCCTTATAGGCGGCTGCGCGTCGCGGCCGGTTTTAGGGGGGGGGTAATGAGCGGAAGGCCTTTTTTTACGGCCACTGTTCTATACCCCTTTAACCGTAAGGATGTTGCGGCGCTTCCAAGCGGCGACGGCAAGGATTACGTAAGGAAAGCGTTTACCTTAGGCGCGTGGGGCATAGGCCGCATAGAAGGTTGTCATGGCGGCTTCGACCTCGGCCTCGACCTCGGCATCCGAGGGTTCCGGCAGGTAGTTGAGGAATCGCGCTTTCTGATAGCGGCTTTGGCACAGGGCGATGAACTGATGTGCGGCCCGCAGCGTGTCGTCGATGATAAATTCGCCGGCATCGGCGGCGCGTTCCAGAAAGTTGGCCACATTGCGCGCGCCGCGCAGGGGGCCATTTTCATAGAAGGCCCTGCCGATGTCGGGCCAGCGTTCGGACACGGCCATGATAACGCGGTAATTGCGCATGGTCTCATCCGAGGTGACGATCCTGAGATAGCGGCGGGCCCAGCCGCGCAGGGCTTCGCGATAGCCGCCGCCATCGACCTCGAACGAGTCGATCAGCGCCGCGTGCAGGGCACAGTGACGGTCAACAAATGCTTCGAACAGCTCTTCCTTGTTCTTGAAGTAGTTGTACAGCGTGCCTTTCGATCCGCCCAGTTTCGCGGCGATGGCCGACATCGATGCCGCGTCGAACCCTTCTTCAAGGAAGATCCGACTGGCCACATCCAATATGGCCTCACGGCGGGCGTCCTTGTCGGGACGGGATTTTAACTCTTGCATCTTAACCTCGGTGTCGGCGCAATTAGCCAATCTTTTGGCATTTGCAAACTTTTTTGCGGGCCGCGTTTTGAATATGTGTCGCCGGTACATCAGAATTTTCGCACTGCGAAAAAATTTCTGACCGTACCGTACGGTTCGATTGACAATATAGCGACGGCGGCGTATAGGCGCAACCCATAAATGACCGTACCGTACGGTTCAAGAAACAGAAGGCGTTCCTGATGTTTGTTTTTCGAGCGCAGGCCAGAAAGTGTGCAGCGGTTTTTGGCGACACATGCGCGAAGAGTCGAAAATTCCCCGCACGTGTGGTGCTTCTCGGCGTTTCCGCTCTGGCCCTGACGGCCTGCGCGGCCCTTCCGAAGTCCGAGTCCGTCTCCGCCGTGCCGACGGCCAGCGCCGTATCGCAGGACATGCTGATCGGCCGCTGGTGGGAAGGCTATAATGACGCCCAACTCACCGATCTGGTCGAAACGGCGCTGCGCGATTCCCCGAGCCTGTCCGCCGCCGCCGGCCGTCTGCTGAAGGCGCGGGCGCTTGAAGACACCCAGAAGGCGACGCTCTATCCGACGGCGACGGCCTTGGGCGCGACGCTCCAAATGGGTGGTAACGATCCTGCAATCGATTCGCTGACCATCGGTGGCATCAATTTCGGCTGGGAACTGGACTTCTGGGGCAAGAACCGCGCCGGCGTGAAGGCTGCGACCTCGGCGTCCGAAGCCGCCCGCGCCGACGGCCAGCAAGCCGTGCTGGTGCTCTCCACCTCGCTCGTCAATGCCTGGTTCGAACTGGGGCATCTTTACAAGGACCTCGACGTCGCCGAGCGTAATCTGGCCATCCGCACTGATACGCAGTCCCTGGTCGGGCAGAAGGTCGAGGGCGGTCTTCGCCCGCGCGCCGAAGCCGAACAGGCCCGCGCCAATGTCGCCAACAGCAGGGGCGAAGTGGCCGCGCTCAATGAGCGCATCCTCATCCAGCGCCATCTGATCGCCGCTCTGGCCGGTCAGGCTCCGGCCTTCGGTGACGCCCTGCCGAAGCCCGTCCTGCCCGACACGCACGACTTCAAGGCTCCGGCGCGCATCGATCTGGAACTGGTCGCCCGTCGTCCCGACGTCGCCGCTGCCCGCGCCCGCGCCGAGCAGGCCGTGCACGGCACGCGGCGCGCCAAGGCCTCCTTCTATCCCAACGTCAATCTGATGGCTTTTGCGGGTAAGGTGTTCCTCAACGACCTGTCCGGGTCGGGCATGGACGCTGTCAACGCCGGTCCGGTGATCAGCCTGCCCCTGTTCGAAGGCGGCAAGCTGCGCGCAAACCTGCGCGGGGCCGAGGCCGATCAGGCGGTGGCTCTGGCCAGCTATAACCAGTCCGTCATCAACGCCATGCAGGAGGTCGCCGATGCGGGCGCCAGCCAGCGCGCGCTGAGCGAACGCCTCAGTCTGTCCAACGAGGCCTTGACCGCCAGCGAGGAGGCCTATCGCATGGCCCGCCTGCGCTACGATGCGGGCCTCAGCGACTATGCCAGCCTGCTGGTGGTCGAACAAAATCTCCTGACGCAGCGGACCACCAATACGGCCCTGCAAAGCCGCGCCCTGACCCTCGAAGTCGCCATGGTCAAGGCGCTTGGCGGTTCTTACTGATTTCCACGCTGAAGAAAAAGTTACGCACCATGTCCGATACTGAAAACGCTCCCGTGACGCCTGCTCAGACGTCTTCTGCCCAAAATTACTCTACAAAGCCCAACGATCGCCGCCGTCAGCTTCTGACCGGCCTGGCCGCCGTGGTCGCCGTCGGCGTCATCGGTTACGGCGCCTACTACCTGCTGGTAGGCTCGCACTACGTTTCGACCGACAATGCCTATGTCGGGGCCGAAACGGCGCAGGTCAACGCGCTGGTGGCCGGCCCGGTCGCGCGCATCCTCGTCAACGAAACACAGACCGTGAAGGCCGGCGACGTGCTGATGGTCATCGACGACGCCGACGCCAAGATCAATGTCGCTGCGGCTCAGGCCGCACTGGCCACCGCCGAACGCCGCGTTATGGGCTACTATGCCAACGACAAGGCGCTGGGCGGCCAGATGGGCGCCCGCGAAGCCGACATCGCCCGCGCCGAAGCCGGCATCAAGGCTGCCGAAGCCGAGGTCAACCGCACGAAGTTCGAGTTTGAGCGCCGCAAGAACCTCGCCACGACCGGCGCGGTATCGCAGGAAGAGGTGATCACGACCGAGAGCGCCTATGCGTCGGCCGTCGCCAACCTGACCGCCGCCCGCGCCGCCCGCATTCAGGCGACCGCCGCTCTGGCTTCGGCCGAGGGTAACCGTCAGACCAACGCCACCCTGATCGCCGGCGTTCAGCCCGGCGAAAACCCCGAAGTCATGGCCGCCCGCGCCCGTCTGGCCTCGGCGGAACTGGCGCTGGAACGCACCGTGGTGCGTGCGCCGATGGCGGGCGTCGTCACGCGCAAGGCCGTCCAGATCGGTCAGCAGGTGCAGATGGGCACGCCGCTGATGGCGGTGGTGCCAATTTCGCAGGCCTATGTCGACGCCAACTTCAAGGAAGTGCAGCTCAAGAAGGTGCAGCCGGGTCAGGAGGTCGAGCTGACATCGGACCTCTACGGCGAAGGCGTCAAGTACAAGGGCAAGGTCGTCGGTGTTTCCGGCGGCACGGGCTCGGCCTTCTCGCTCATCCCGGCCCAGAACGCTTCGGGCAACTGGATCAAGGTCGTGCAGCGTCTGCCGGTGCGCATCCAGATCGACGAGAAGGACCTTAAGGCCCATCCGCTGCGCGTCGGCTTGTCGATGAAGGCCAAGATCGACGTGTCGAAGTAGTTTGAAAAGACCCTCTCTCCATTCAGTGGGGAGAGGGTGACGCGAAACGGCGGGTGAGGGGCATATCCGCCGGTTTTTAGTTGCCCGTCATCCGGCCCAAAGTCTGCGACTTTGCGCCACCTTCTCCCCGCCGCGCTCAAATAGCAACGCGGTAGCGCATTAGAAATGCCGGAGAGAAGGGCAAGCTTCTGGAGCGCCTCATGGCCTCAGCCTCCCCAAATACCGCACCAGCGCCCCTGACCGGCGTGTCGCTGGCGCTCGCCGCTGTGGCGCTGGCGCTCGGCACCTTCATGCAGGTGCTCGACTCGACCATCGCCAATGTCGCCCTGCCGACCATCGCCGGTAATCTCGGCGTCGCCTCCGATCAGGGCACCTGGGTCATCACCTCGTTCGCCGTCGCCAACGGCATCTCCGTGCCGCTGACCGGCTGGCTGATGATGCGCTTCGGCGTGGTGCGGACCTTCGTCGTTTCGGTGGCGCTGTTTACGCTGGCCTCGTTCCTCTGCGGCATCGCGTGGAACCTGCCGTCGCTTATCCTCTTCCGTATCCTGCAAGGGGCGGTGTCCGGACCGATGATCCCCGGCTCGCAGGCCCTCTTGATCATGATCTTCCCGCCCAACAAACGCGCCACGGCGCTGGGCGTCTGGTCGATGACCACGCTGGTCGCCCCCGTTCTGGGGCCGATCCTTGGCGGCTGGATCTCCGATAATTTTGCGTGGGAATGGATTTTCCTGATCAACGTGCCGGTGGGTATCGCCTGTACGTGGATTTGCTGGCGCTTCATGCACAACCGCGAAACCCCGACCGTGGCGCGCAAGCTGAACATGGTCTCGTTCTCGCTGCTGGTCTTCTGGGTCGGCACCCTGCAACTGGTGCTTGACACCGGTAAGGACGCCGACTGGTTCAACTCGGCCCAAATCGTCATCCTGTCGATCATGGTGGTCATCGGCTTTGTCGCCTGGCTGATCTGGGAACTGAACGAAAAGAACCCGGTCGTCGATCTGTCGCTTTTCAGGAGCCGCAACTTCGCCTTCGGCGTCATCGCCCTGTGCGCAGCCTATGCGATCTTCTTCGGCAACAACCTGCTGATGCCGTTGTGGCTACAGACGAACATGGGCTATGTGGCCACCTGGGCCGGCCTCGCCGCCGCGCCGTCGGGCATGGTGGCGGTCTTCCTGACGCCGTTCGTGGCGCAGATATCCAACCGCATCGACGCCCGCATCATGGCGACAATCTCGCTGCTCCTGTTCGCCCTGTCCTTCTACATGCGCTCGCTTTACGCCCCGGACACCGATTTCGGCAACCTGATCGTGCCCATGTTCGTGATGGGCGCGGCGATGAGCACCTTCTTTACCTCGATGATCACCGTGTCGTTCCGCGACGTAGCCCCGCACCAGATGCCCGCAGCGTCGGGCCTGTCGAACTTCGCCCGCATCACCGCCGGCTCGTTCGCGGCCTCGCTGGCCACCACCCTGTGGGACAATTACGAGACCCACGCCCAGAGCAATATCGCCGCCGCCATGTCCGGCGGAAGGGGTGTCGAGCAGGCTATCCATCAACTGATGCAGATGGGCATGTCCCAGGCGCAGGCCGTCGCCGCCATCACGCGTCAGGTCACTCAGCAGGCCTATCTGCTGGCCACCGTAGATATCTTCCGCATCTCGTCGATCATCATCGTGTGCCTGATCCCGCTGATCTGGCTGAGCCGCAAGGCGATGGCCAATGGACAGGTCCACGCGGCGGATTAGGAAAAGTGACGGCCTCTTGACGATTGTGGCAAAAAAAGGCTCATTGGAAACCAAACTGATAAGTTCCGGAGTCTTCCATGCTCAAATCCCCTGCCTCCAAAACCGTTCCGTCGCTGCGCAAGGCCCTTTTGTGTCTGTCAGCGGCGGCGGTCGCGGGCCTTGCCCTGCCATTGATGTCAACCCGCGCGCTGGCCGAACCGGTCAGTATTGAGGCGCTGGCACAATATGAACAGACGAGCGGCGTGACCATTTCGCCTGACGGGAAACACATAGCGGCCCTGGTGGCCGCCAAGGGGCAGAAGTGGCCCGTCATTTCCATTTGGCAGGCGGATGACCTGTCCAAGCCGCCGGTGTGGATTCCTTCGGCCACCAACCGCATTACGGGCGTTGGCTTTTTCGGCAATGACAAGATCATCTTTCGTGCCGAGCAGGAAATCACCCGTTCGGATGGTCGCTTGAGCTTCACTGTCAAGACCTATACGGCCGACATAGACGGTAAGAATATTACCGAACCCTTCAAGACCGGTGGCCGCAGCGAGGCAAACACCGTCGGTGACGCCGCCGCCGTATGGCATAACGGGTTATACGATGAGGACAAGGTCATCATCAGAAAACCGAATGCGGCGGGTGCATCCGAATATTACGAATTGAGTCGTAAGACCGGTGCGACGCGACTGGTGGCTAAGGACAGCGAAAAGTGGTCGTTCCTCCCCGCGGGCGTCAACCTTACGACGGGTGAGCCGTTGATACGTCAGTCGGTCGACGTACGTGACGGCGGTAAATTTTACCTGATTACTCAGGTCAAAGACATCGCCACCGGTCAATGGATCGACCATCCCGAACTGGGTTTCGTACTGGAGCAGCGCGTCGACCTCGAAATTCTCGGCTATGACTCGGACCCGAACAAATTGTTCGTGCGGACCAATCGCGGTCGCGACCATAGCGCGATTTACAGCTACGATATCCGCGCGAAGAAGTTCACCGAAGAGCCGCTCTACGCTAACGAGAAGTACGACATCGTAAATATCGGCTTCAAACACGATTTTACCAATAAGAAGCTGGAATATGTGTCGGCTTTGTATGTTGGTGGTCCATCGCAAATTCAGGTTTTACTGGATGAAAAGTGGGCCGGGCTTCAGCGCCAGGTCAAGGCGTCCTTTCCGGGTAAGAATGTCAATTTCCGTATGAACCGTGCCTATGACAAGGCCGTGATCACGGTCGATGCGGTAGACTTCCCGACCGAATACTACATCTTCCAGGACGGCAAACTGGCCAAGATCGGTAGCGAACGCCCATGGATAGATCCCAAGACGCTCGGTAAAGGGGAGTTCGTTACCTACAAAGCGCGCGACGGGTTGGAGATACCGGCTATCGTCACCTATCCGCCGCAATGGACGCCGGAAAAGGGGCCCGTGCCTTTGATTGTGCTGCCCCACGGCGGTCCGTGGGCGCGTGATTATATGGACTGGGACGGCAGCGGCTGGCCGCAGTTCCTCGCCACACGCGGTATTGCCGTGATTCAACCTCAATATCGCGGGTCCGAAGGCTGGGGTGACAAGTTGTGGAAGGCCGGTGATAAGGAATGGGGGCAGAAGATGTCGGATGACAACGACGACGCGGCGGCCTTCATGGTATCCAAGGGCGTTGCTGATCCTAAGCGTCTCGCGATTTTCGGCTATTCTTACGGTGGCTTTGCCGCCATTGCTGCCAGTGTCCGACCGGACAGCCCCTATCGCTGCGCCATTGCCGGCGCGGGGGTTTCCAGTCTGGAGCGTCTCGGGAATTTCTGGGGGAGCAATCATATCCAGCGCGATATTCAGGGTCATACCGTCAAGGGGATGGATCCTATGAAGAACATAGATAAGGCCAATATCCCCATTCTGCTCTACCATGGCGACCGGGATCGTCAGGCCGATACGGATCATTCGCGTATGTTCTATCGCGCTATGAAGGCGGCCGGTAAGGATGTGCAATATGTCGAAATCAAGGACATGTGGCATACCCTGCCGTGGCGTCCGGCATGGCATACCGAAACACTCACCTTGATTGAAAACTACTTAAAGTCAGACAAATGTGGCCTTATGTAAGAGTTTAAATTAATCCTCTAAAGCCCGCCGTTACCTCGGCGGGCTTTTTATATCGTTGTTATAAATTGAGTAAATTTAAAATAAAGCCAAGGATTGAAATGGCTTATTCCCCCTTTATGTTTTAAAGCGGTATTTTTGGTTGAAAATTATGACTGTGGCGTAGTGGCAACATCGATATGTTTTTGTTGCATTGCCAACGATTATAGCATTGCGTCCCAAATGTGACGGGATAGTGTCGCTTAGTCTCAGTTTTGATGAATGTGTCATCACTTGGGTGAAAAGTAGGCTGGTTCGTATCCTTAAGGAGGCCGTGTTGACCAACCCCGTATCCCTAACCCGCAAATGGCTTTTAGCTGGCACCGTGCTGACAGGGGCCCTGTTCGGGCTGGCCCCGGCGCATGCACAGGAGGTCGCCCCGGTCCCGGCCGATGAACCGGCTGCCGACGAGCCCACCGAAATTGTCATCACCGGCTCGCGTATCCGCAGCAAGGAATACACCTCTGCTTCGCCGGTAACGATTATCACCGCCGAAAAGTCGTCTGCCGCAGGCCTGATGTCGGCGTCCGAAATCTTGCAAAGCTCGACGGCGGCTGCCAGCTCGGGTCAAATCAACAACACCTTCACCGGCTATGTCGTCGGCGGCGGCGCGGGCATCAGCACCATTTCGCTCCGTGGTTTGGGCGCTCAGCGTTCGCTGGTGCTGCTCAACGGACGTCGTATGCCTCCGGCCGGCGTGGGCGGTACGGTCGGTCCCGTCGATCTCAACACCATCCCGAATAGTTTCGTCGCCCGTTACGAAATCTTGAAGGATGGTGCATCGTCGATCTACGGCTCCGACGCTGTCGCCGGTGTCGTCAATGTTATTACGCGCTCTAACTTCGAAGGCCTGCAGGTCGATGGTTCAACCAACATCACGGAGCAGGGCGGTGGTGAAAGCTATACGCTGAGCGGTATCTGGGGTAAGTCGTTCGATCAGGGGCACCTGTCGGTCGCGCTCGAAGGGTATGAGCAAAAGGCCCTCGTTGCCGGCGATCGCGACGCTTTTGCGTGCCCCACCGACAACTATTACATTAATGGTCAACGTGCCGACGCCATCGACCCTACCACTGGCAAGTACAAGTGCTATACCCATGGCGTAGAAGGCTATGTCGGCACCTATGGGCCGATCGAGGCCTTCGGTGGTCTGGCCTTCTACGGTAGCCGCGCGATCACGCCCGGCGCCACGACTGACGGTGTTCCGGGCTGGGCCTTCATTCCGTATGAGCGCCGCAGTTTCTCGGACCCTCGTGGCATGAGTGCGACCATCCTGTCGCCGGTCAAGCGTGCAAGCCTGTTCGTTCAGGGCGAGTATCGTCCGGCAGGGCTGGGCGGTGCAGAGCTGTATACCGAAATCATGGCTACCAAGCGTGAGTCGGAGCAGGTCGGCTGGGCGCAGTTCTTCCCGTACTATCATGAACAATCCACGGCTAACCCGTTCCGGGTCGGCACTGCACCTGTTCGCTCGTTTATTCCATCCTGGCCGAACAATGCGACGCTCGCGCAACTGGGGTATCCGGGCCTCATCGCTAACCCGATCGTGCTGTATCGTGTTGCGGCAGATCAGGATGTCAGCACCTATCGCGTCTTGGGCGGCGTGCGTGGCGACTGGGGCAACTGGTCTTATGACGCTTACGTTTCGCATTCGAAATCTACGGGTGATTACTCCACCACGGCCATTATCAAGGACCGCGTCGATTACGGTACGGGCACCAACCAACTCGACATCTCGTTGATGCCGGGCGGTGTCTGCGGCACCGGCGCTCCGGCGGGCTGCGTGCCTCTGAATCTCTTCACAAAAGAAACGCTGGAAGACGGTGTCTTCTCGCAAGCCATTCTGGACTACTACTTCACCACTGATCGGGGTTCGACTGAGTACACCCAGACGATCGTCGAAGGGTCCATAACGGGCGATCTCTTCACGCTGCCCGCCGGACCGGTGGGTTCGGCCTTTGGTATTTCGCTCCGTAAGGATGAAATCAATGACGTGCCTGGTCCCCTGTCACGGACGCAAAACATCTGGGGCCGCACCACTGCAGGCATTACCGCGGGCGAAGACACTCTGAAGGAAGTCTACGCCGAATTGGAAGTGCCGCTGATCCAGAACGTAACGCCGTTCGTTAAGGACTTGAAGCTGAACGTTTCTGCGCGTTACTCCGACTACGACAGTGTGGGTTCGGACACGACCTACAAGGTCGGCCTGAACTGGGCGGTTGATGATCGCTTCCGTATCCGCGCCACTCACGGCACTTCATTCCGGGCTCCGGCGCTCTACGAACTGTACCTCAAAGATCAGTCGGGCTTCCTCAGCCAGGCGTCTGTTGATCCCTGCATCAACTGGGGCGCTACCGGCGAAGGCGGTCAACCTGTCAAGAGCCAACAGGTTCGGGAAAACTGTGCTGCCGATGGTATCGATCCCGATTTCTCCGGCGGTTCGTCTTCGGCCGAAATCTTCACCGGCGGCGGTCTGGACCTGAAGCCGGAAACCTCGCAGGCGACGACCTTCGGTTTCGTTCTGACTCCGCCCGAAACCGGCTTCAAACTGGCAGTCGATTTCTGGAAGATTAAGGTCGAGGAGCAAATCTCGGCCTCCGGTTCGGCGGTTGTCGGCGCCTGTTATTCGGCCTTTGATTTCCCGACGAACCGCTTCTGTTCGCTGTTCGAGCGTGGTCCGGATGGCGGCATCGCCACCATCGACGCTTCCTATCGCAACATCCCGTCGCAGGAAACGAAGGGGATCGACTTCACAGCCAATTACGAGAAGGAGTTCAATCTCGGTACTCTTTCCATGGATTTCGAAGCCACCTGGATCAAGGAATATCTGTCGCAGCTCTTCCCCGGCGACGTCGTGTATGACTATCAGGGTCTGGTGGGTGAGCCGGAGTGGACGGGCCGCTTGCAAACGCGCTTCTCGCGCAATGACTGGCGCGTGACCTACACCGTCAACTATACCGGTCCTACCAACAACGTTGGTCGCTTCGGTGAAGATGGTGTCACGGATGTGTTCTATGCCCTTGGCGCCAGCTATAAGGCATGGACCGAAGCCTGGTACTCTCATGACCTGTCGTTCCAATATAATGGCAAAAACTGGGGCGTGATCACCGGCATCTCGAATCTGCTTGATGAGGAACCTCCCGTCGTCGGCGCGGGTGACACGGTAAGCCGTCTCGGCAACTATCCGCTGTCGAGCCAGTATTACGAAGGTTACCTTGGACGTCAGTTCTTCCTGCGTCTGACCAAAACCTTCTAATAAAAAAACGCATGCTCAAGAGCCCCACCTGATCCATCAGGTGGGGCTTTTTTACGTTGAAAGCTTGGAAAACACCGGGAATGACGTATCACTGGCACAACCGCTTTCTCCAGACTTGAGAGGTTCATGTTCAGTCCGTCTGAAAGTTCGATAAGTGGCTACGTATTGCTTCTGGCTGCCGCCGCTTACGTAGTGGGATTGGGGTGGATTGGCGTTCGAGCGGAGAAATCCACAGCACTTAAACGTTTTCGCCTTCCGGCCTATGCCTTGTCGCTGGGCGTCTATTGCACCAGTTGGACCTTTTTCGGCGCGGTGGGGTCGGCGGCAGGCGAGGGGTGGAACTTCGTCCCCATCTATTTGGGCCCGATATTGGTCTGGGTGCTGGCGTCCGGCTTTCTCAGCCGTCTGATTGCCGCGGTGCGGGCCGAAGGCGCGACTTCGATTTCCGACTTCATCGGCGCGCGTTTCGGCAAGAGCCGGGGCGTGGCGGCGCTGGTCACCCTGCTGGCCCTGTTCGGCACTATCCCTTACGTCGCCCTGCAACTGCGTTCGGTCGGCACCAGCTTCGCGGCGGTGGCCGGCGGCGGACGTCTCTGGCCCATGGCTCTGACGGCGCTGGCCCTGGCGCTGTTCGCCATGCTGTTCGGCACGCGGCACTATGTGGCGTCGAGCCGCAACGAAGGCATATTATATGTCGTCGCCTCGGAATCTCTGGTCAAGCTGGTGGCGCTGATCGCCGTGTCGGGCTTCGCCATACTGAGTTTTATGGCCGCGCCGGCAGGCGTCCGAGAAGCCGGCTGGACGCATTTTTCGGCCAATTTCGCGCCGTCCCAGCTCAATCTCGACTTTGTCATTATCACGCTCTTGTCCATGGCGGCGGTCGTGTGCCTGCCGCGTCAGTTCTATACGGGCGTCATCGGCGCCGACCGTCCGGAGGATGCAGCCAAAGCCCGGTGGCCGTTCGCCGCCTATCTGCTGTTGACGCTGCTCGTCATCCCGCCCATTACCCTGGCCGGGCTGACGCTTCTGGGGCCGGACGTGCCGCGTGACCTGTTCGTGCTCAACCTGCCCTATGCGGCGGGGCTGAACGGCCTGACCCTGTTGGTCTTCATCGGCGGGTTCGCGGCGGCCACCGGCATGGTGCTGGTTGAAACCATCGCCCTGTCGACCATGATTTCCAACGATCTGATCGCACCCTTCCTGCTGCGTAACCGCAGCGCTTCGGGAGCGGCGGATTTCGGGCGATTGATGCTGTGGGTGCGCCGCGCGTCGATCGGCGGCGTGATGGGCGCGGCCCTGACCTACGCCCTGTGGGTGCCGCCGGGGCAGCAACTGGCGGTTATCGGCCATATCGCCTTTGCCGCCATCGCGCAGTTCACGCCGGCCCTGTTGCTGGCCGTCAGCGGCCGGGGTCGCGACGCCGTGGCGGTGCAGGCCGGTTTGCTGGCCGGGCTGATCGTGTGGGCCTACACCCTGTTCTGGCCGACGGTGGCGCCGCGTGCGTTATTGGATGCCGCCGCCTATGGGTGGTTCGATCCGCAAGGGTTGTTCGGGGTGCGGGCCTGGCTCGGCGATCTCAGCCCGCTGGTCCACGGCGTGACGGCGTCGCTGGGAGCGAACTTTGCCGCCTGGGGTCTGGCCACCGTCTTCGGGCGCACGCGACCCGGCCTGTCCCTGCGGCTGGCCCCGGCGGTCCGCGAAGGGGCGGTGCACAATCTGGGGCAATTGACGGCCCTGACCGCACGCTTCGCCGGCCCGGAAGCCGTGGCCGAAGCCTTTGGACGCGTGCAGGACAATGCGCCCGTCGACCGCGCCGCCGCCCGCCTCGCCGAACGGCTCATCGCCGGGGTGGTCGGCGCGCCGTCGGCGCACGCCATCGTCTCCTCCGCCCTGTCCGGCACGTCCATCAGCGTCGACGAGGTGGCGCGACTGCTCGACCGATCGGGCCAGAGCCTGCAGTTTTCGCGCGGTCTTCTGGCGGCGACTTTGGAAAATATCGATCCCGGCGTCAGCGTGGTCGATCAGAACCTGCGCCTCGTGGCGTGGAATTCGCGCTATCTGAAGCTGTTCCAGTATCCGCCGGAACTGGTGCGCGTCGGCACGCCGGTGGCTGATCTGATCCGCTTCAATGCCGAGCGTGGCGAATGCGGGCCGGGCGAGGTCGAAAGCCACGTCGCGCGCCGCCTCGATCACATGCGGCGGGGCACACATCACGCCTTTCAGCGCCGCCGCAACGACGAACGGGTGATCCGCACGGTCGGCGGTCCCATGCCCGGCGGCGGCTATGTAATGTGCTTCACAGACGTGACGGGCGAGGCCGATGCGTTGGCCGCGCTGGAGACCGCGCGCGTCGAACTGGAAAGCCGCGTCGAGCGACGCACGGCGGAGCTACGGGCCGCCAATGCGGCGCTGGCGCGCGCCACCGAAGAAAAGACGCGCTTTCTGGCGGCGGCCAGTCACGATCTGCTGCAACCGCTGCACGCCGCTCGCCTGTTCACCGCCGCGCTGGCCGAAGAGACGGAAGGCGCATCGAAGGCGCTGGTCGGCAATGTCGAACGCTCGATCGAAGCCGCCGACGCTCTGCTGCGTTCGCTGCTGGATATTTCGAAGCTCGATGCCGGGGGCGTCGTGCCGTGCCCGGTGCGCTTCGACCTGTCGCTGTTGGCGCGCGATCTCGGCCTCATCTTCACGCCGCTGGCAGCGGAAAAGGGGCTCGAACTGCGCGTGATCGCACCGCCGGTCTGGGTCGAGACCGACCGTAACCTGCTGCGCTCGATCCTGCAGAACTTCCTGTCCAATGCCGTGCGCTATACCCAAACCGGCGGCGTGCTGCTGGTCCTGCGGCTGCGTGCGGCGACCGTGCGGGCGGAGGTCTACGACACCGGGGTCGGCATCGCCGAAGTCGATCAGGCGGTGATTTTCCGCGAGTTCGAGCGACTGGGGACGTCTGGCGAAGCCGGGGTCGGGCTGGGGCTGGCCATTGTCGAGCGGACGGCGCGACTGCTGGACCTGCCGGTCGATCTGAGGTCGCGGGCTGGACGGGGCAGCCGCTTTGCTGTGACCCTGCCGCGCATAGCGCCGGCCGCGCCCGAACCATCCTCGTCGCCACAGGCGCAGGCTCCGGCCCCCGTGCGTACGGTACTGATCGTCGATGACCAGCCCTCGGTGCGCGAAGCCATGCAAGCCCTGTTGCCGCAATGGGGGTGCGAGGTGCTGTCCGCCGCCAACGCCGAAGACGCGTTGCACCTGTCGGTCGAGGCCGAATGCGGGCTGATCGATTGCGATCTGGGCGGCGAGACCAACGGGCTGGATCTGATCGCGCGTTTGAAAGCGCGCCGGCCCGCCATGCGTCTGGCTCTGATCACCGCTGACCGCAGCCCGGCCATCGAAGCCGCGGCCGAAACCCTGAACGTTCCGGTCTTCGCCAAGCCTGTGGACCCGAAAACCTTGCGGCAGTGGTTAGGAGCTGGGGGTTAGGCCCCGATCCCCAGGGCCTTGGCCGCCAGCACTGCCTGCGTCCGGTTATGCACGTCGAGCTTGCGCATGATCGCCGTCATATGGGCCTTCACCGTGGCTTCCGAAATACTCAGGTCGAAAGCGATTTGTTTGTTGAGTCGGCCTGCCAGTACCCCCAGCAACACACGCAACTGCGTCGGCGTCAGATCGGCGACCTTGGCCGCCACCGTATCGACGGCCTCGTCTTCCGGCGCCGTCTCGGCGAACCGCCCCTCCAGCGCATCCAGAATGGCCTGCTGCATGTGGGGCAGCGACTGGTCCTTGCCGATAAAGCCCACCGCCCCGAACCGACGGGCCTCACGCGCCGCCTTCTCGGCTTCGGCCGCGGACACCACCAGAATCGGCACCTCCGGGGCTTCGGCATGCAATAAGGCCACGCCGGAAAATCCTTCCGCGCCGGGCATCTTCAGATCGAGCAGGGTCAGGCTGAGATTCTGCGCCCCGCGCACTGCCTCCAGCGCCGTATCCAGTGTACCCGCCTCGATGATCTCGGCCCCCGGCCGCACCTTGCGCGCAGCCATCGTCAGGGCCTGCCGGAACAGCGGGTGGTCGTCGGCGATAAGAATGGACTCGGACATGCGTCGTTCTGAACCTCCGCCGCGCTCTTTTTATTATTGAAAGCGCTGGCGGCTGCAATCTGTACCGGCAGGCGGTGCATGTCCAGACGCAAGTGCGGCACGGCGTTATCCGGGTGATTTGGTGAAGGGAAGGGAAGAGCCTCCGGCGGGCAGGGGCACGGCCCCTGCACCCGATAGTTTGGCCATCCTCCCGCTGGATGCCGGTTAAACAAGAAAGGGTTTTGGCCACGGAAAACACAGAAAGCACGGAAAGGGAGCAAATGGTCTCTCCGGCGCGTAGCGCCCCTCATCCAGTCTGTTCCACTATGATCAAGGCCCTTTGGGCAGGATCGTTTCTATAGCGCCTTTCCGTGCTTTCTGTGTTTTCCGTGGTCAACATTCCTTGCTTCCGCACACTCAGTCGATGCGCCTTCACGCGCCCACTAATGGGGTCCGGGGTCGGCTGACCCCGGAATCTGCTCCGCCTTCGCGCGAATAGATTTGCAGATTGACCCCAATGGGACTCGGTGATTAGGCTCGGCGATCCTTTCGCCTGAGTACCCGCATGGCCGTTTCCGCCTCTGCTTCCCTGTCATTGCCGCCGGCTGCGGCCAGCCTGTCCACCAACCATTGGGTCGTCGGCATAGGCGGCATCATCGTCCTGCTGCTGATCGCCGTGCTGGTGTCGGCAGACCGCAAAGCGATCCGTCTGCGCATGGTGACTTGCGCCTTTGCGCTTCAGGTGCTGATCGGTGTGCTGGTCCTGCATACAAGCTGGGGCAAGGTCGGGGTTCAGGCCATTGCGCACGGGGTCGAGGCCCTGATGAGCTATTCCAAAGGCGCCATCGAGATGCTGTTCGGCGGGCTGCTCAATGTCGAGGGCGGCGCGGGCTTCGCCATTAATGTGTTGCCGGTGATCGTATTTTTCGCGGCGCTGGCGTCGGTGCTCTACTATCTCAAGGTCATGCAGGTGATCATCAAGGTGATCGGCGGGGGGCTCGGCTTCATCATCGGCATCAGCCGCGTCGAGGCGCTGGCGGCGGCGGCCAACGTCCTGGTGGGCCAAAGCGAGTCGCCGCTGGTGGTGCGGCCCTATCTGGCGGGCCTGACCAAGGCGCAACTGTTCGCCATCATGGCGTCGGGCATGGCCGGCGTGGCGGGGACGATTCTGGCGGCCTATGCGCAGATCGGCATCAAGATCGACTACCTGCTGGCGGCCAGCTTCATGTCGGCGCCCGGCGGTTTGCTGATGGCCAAGCTGATCATCCCGGACCCCAGAGGTGCAGCGATTCACTCGCCCGAACCGATCATGGAGGATGCCGACCACCACCCCAAAAGCCTGCTGGGGGCCATTTCCGACGGCGTGCAGGACGGGTTGAAGATCGCCGTATCGGTGGGCGGCATGATCCTCGCCTTCGTGGCGCTGATCGCGCTGGTCAATGGTATATTGGGCGGGATCGGCGGGCTGTTCGGCTATCCGGACGTGACGCTGCAGGGGATGCTGGGGTTTGTCTTCGCGCCGGTGATGTTCCTGATCAATATTCCGTGGAACGAGGCGGTGACGGCGGGCGGGCTGTTCGGCGAAAAGCTGATCATGAACGAGTTCGTCGCCTATCTGCACCTGATGGAGGAGGGCGGGCAGCTTTCCGCGCGTTCGACGGCAATCATGAGCTTCGCCCTGTGCGGCTTCGCCAACTTGTCGTCCATCGCTATTCAGTTGGCGGTTATCGGCGGCCTGGCGCCCAATCAGCGCGACATGATCGTCAAGCTGGGGCCGCGGGCGCTTCTGGCGGCGACCCTGGCCAATCTGATGAACGCGGCGATTGCGGGGCTTTTGATCTTCCACTGAGGCCTTACATAGCAACGGCCTAAACGTTTCACTGCCCTGTGAAAGATTTTTGTTGCGCGTGCGAATAATGCCTGATTACCTCATGTTTTGCCTTTGCACCTGAGGCGATCATGACCGAGCCGAACCGCGCTTTCGAACTGCCCGCGCGCCCTGAACCGATGGTGTTCAAGGCGGCTGAAACGGCGGTCGTCGTCATCGACATGCAGAACGCCTATGCCAGCCTCGGCGGTTATGTCGATCTGGCCGGGTTCGACATTTCGGGCGCGCAATCCACCATAGAGAACATCGCCCGCACGCTGAGCGCCGCGCGTGAGGCGGGGATTCAGGTCGTCTATCTGCAGAACGGTTGGGACCCTGACTATATCGAGGCGGGGACGCCTCTGTCGCCCAACTGGCATAAGTCGAACGCGCTCAAGACCATGCGCCGCAATCCTAACCTCAAAGGACAGTTGCTGGCGCGCGGCACCTGGGACTATGAGATCGTCGATGCCCTGACGCCGGAGGACGGCGATATTCGCGTGCACAAGCCGCGCTATTCGGCCTTCTTCAACTCGCAGCTCGACACCATTCTGCGGTCGCGCGGCATCCGCAATCTGGTCTTTGTCGGCATCGCCACCAATGTCTGCGTCGAAAGCACGCTGCGCGACGGTTTTCACCTCGAATATTTCGGGGTGATGCTGGAAGACGCCACGCATCAGCTCGGCCCCGACTTCATCCAGAAGGCCACGGTCTACAATATCGAGACCTTCTTCGGCTGGGTCGCAACGGTCAATGATTTTTGTAACTCCATCAAACACCTGCAGCCATAAATTCGAAGAGAGCGTCATGCCCAAGGAAGCGATCAATCCGCCCGGATTCCCGAAACCGCTGGCCCCTTATTCGTCGGGGACCAGGGCCGATGGCGTGATCTACGTATCGGGTACGCTGGCCATCGATCCGGACGGTTCGATCCATGCGCCGAATGATGCCACGGCTCAGACCCGTCATATCCTTGAGACGATCAAAAAAGTGGTCGAGGCCGGCGGCGGCACGATGGACGATGTCACCTTCAACCACATCTTCCTCACCGACTGGGCGCACTATGCGGCGATGAACGCCGTCTATGCCGAGTATTTCCCGGGCGAAAAGCCCGCGCGATTCTGCATCCAGTGCGGTCTCGTCAAGCCCGGCCTGGTGGTCGAGATCGCCTCTGTCGCGCATGTCGGCAAGTAGCGCCGTGAGTTTATCACAAGCCGAAATGATTGAGATATCCGGACTGGCCGTCAGCCTGTTTGGCAAACCGGCCGGTGTGCCCATCATCCTGTCATCGGGCCTGGGCGGGCACGGCGCCTACTGGATGCCGCAGGTCGAGGCGCTAGGCCGGCGCTACCGCGTCATCCTCTACGATCACCGCGGCACCGGGGCCAGCAGCCGCGAGGAACTGTCGGCCAGCTATCACGCCCGCCACATGGCCGAAGACATCGCCCTGATCCTCGACGGGTTGGATTACGAAGGCGCGCACATTGTCGGCCATGCCGCCGGGGCCATCGCCGGGCTGCAACTGGCGCTCGATCAGCCGAATCGTGTGCTGAGTGTCACCAGCGTCAATGGCTGGGCCTATGCTGACCGCTATTTCAAGCGCTGCTTCGACATCCGGCTGGGCATCTACGCGGCGGGCGGGGCCGAGGCCTATCTCAAGGCGCAGCCCGTGTTTCTCTATCCGGCGGAATGGATCGCCGACCACCTTGAAGAACTGGATGCGCAGGCCGAGCACCACGCGCCGGGCTTTCAGTCCGAGGCCAATCTGCGCGCGCGCATCCATGCGCTCAGCACATTCGACATCAGCCAGCGGTTGGAAGAGATCGGCTGCCCGGCGCTGGTGGTCGGGGCGCTGGACGACATGCTGGTGCCGGTGCGGTCGTCGGCCTATCTGGCCGAAAACCTGCCCAACGCCCAATGCCGAATCCTCGGCTGGGGCGGGCACGCGGTGAATCTCACCGTGCCGGACGAATTCAACGGTGTACTGACAGGCTTTTTAGGGGGCTTATAAATGAGCGGTTTCGAGATCGGCGTCTTCATTCCTATCGGCAATAACGGCTGGCTCATCTCGGAGAATTCGCCGCAATACATGCCGAGTTTCGACCTCAACAAGGCAATCGTGCAAAAGGCCGAGGGCTACGGTCTCGACTTCGCCCTGTCGATGATTAAGCTGCGCGGCTTCGGCGGCAAGACGCAGTTCTGGGAGCACAATCTCGAAAGCTTCACCCTGATGGCCGGGCTGGCGGCGGTGACGTCGAAGATCAAGATCTTCGCCACGGCGGCGACCCTGACCCTGCCGCCGGCGATCGTGGCGCGCATGGCCTCGACCATCGATTCGATCAGCCATGGCCGCTTCGGCATCAACCTCGTCACCGGCTGGCAGAAGGCCGAATACGATCAGATGGGCCTGTGGCCAGGCGAGCAACACTACCTGAAGCGCTACGACATGCTGAGCGAGTACGCCCAGATCCTGCGCGACCTGTTCGACACGGGAGTCTCGGATTTCAAAGGCGAATATTTCGAGATGACGGACTGCCGCGTCAGCCCGAAACCGAGCGTGCCGCCCAAGATCATTTGCGCCGGATCGTCGGATGACGGACTGGCCTTTTCGGCGAAATACGCCGACTACGCCTTCTGTCTGGGGGTGGGCGTCAATACGCCAAAGGCCTTTGAATTCAATAACAAGCGCCTGAAAGCGGCCACCGACAAAACCGGGCGAGACGTCAAGACCTTCGTGCTGATGATGGTCATTGCCGACGAGACGGACGAAGCCGCCGAAGCCAAATGGCAGTCCTACCGCGACGGCGTAGACGAAGACGCCGTCAAGTGGCTCAAGGCCCAGTCGGCCCCCAATGCGGTCAACAAGACGACCAATGTGGTGCAGTTGTCCGACACGGTGTCGGCGGTGAATATCAATATGGGGACGCTGGTCGGCTCCTATGCCAAGATCGCCGCCATGCTCGACGAAATGGCCGAGGTCGAAGGCACGGGCGGCGTGCTCCTGACCTTCGACGACTTTATCAAGGGCATGGACGACTTCGGGCAGAAGATCCAGCCGCTGATGAAGACGCGGACACATATTCAAGGCGTGTAATAGGCTTCCCACAACCGGTTGCGGAACTTGTAGGTCGGATCAACGCGTCGCTTAAGCGCGAAGAAGTCCTCTGCGCGAGGATAGGCCGCGCGGAACTGTTCGGGCGTGGCGTGAATCTGATAAGGCAGGTAATAGCTGCCGTCTTCGCCTATGGCCGCATCGATCAGTTCGCGCGTCCACACGCCGACGGCTTCGCGATCTGCCGAGTCTACGCCCTGCTCGTAATAGAGGACGAAGGAAAAGACATCCGAACGCGCCCAACTCAGCAGGGTATCGGTATCGGCGCGAGCGTGGCGGATGGAAACGTTCAGCACATTAACCTTGTAACGACGCAGTATCTCGCGCAGGCGCGGCACGAAGGCGTCGAAATGCGCCTCCGGGATGAAATATTCCTGCAGGGCGTAGGTGCTTTGGGTGCGTGAGGCGGGTTCAATGCTGGCGACGTCCTGACTGGCGTCGTAGTTGCGCCAGGCGACGCGCGACGGACCATTGACCAGCGGATCGTAGACATGTTCCTTGATCTGCTTGCCGAAGGGCCAGCGCGTGGCCCATTCGATCAGCATTCGACGGCGGCTGTCGGCGGGGTTACGCGGCGACAGACGGTCGGTGATGTCCAGCGGCTTGTCCGTGTGGCTGAAAGTCAGGACGCTGACGTTCTTGTATTCGGGCGAAAACAGGGTGGCGTTGTGAAAGACGGCGTCTTCCGACGGCTTGACCGTGGTCTCGAAAAAGGCCTTGTAGTCCTTCACCTTCATGCGCTTCGATGTGCGCTCGATGCGCACATTTTCGGTCAGGTTCAGCGTCACGTCCGTGATGACGCCGATGCCGCCATAGCCGCCTATGGCCCCGAAGAAGAGGTCGGGGTTTTCCTGCCGGCTGGCGTTTTTCAGGCTGCCGTCGGCCAGCACCAGACGCAACGACTCGACCGAATGGACGATGGGGCCTTCGCCAACATAGCGACCGTGGGCGTTGACGCTGAGAGAGCCGCCGACCGTGAAATTCGAGAAACTCTGCATGATGCGCAGCGACAGGTTTTCGCGATCGACCACCTCCTGCACGGCCCGCCAGGTTATGCCGGCCTCGACCGTGATCTGTTTCTTCGCCGGGCTGAAATCGAGCACCCGGTTCATCTGGCGCATGTCGATGAACAGGCAGCCGGTGCAGGCGGTCTGGCCGCCCTGACTGTAGCGTCCGCCGCCGATAGATACAGGCCCCTGATGATCGCGCACCCGCGTCGCTATTTCCGATGCTGAAACGGGTGCGACGACCCTTTCCACCTGGATCGGATTGAGCTGAGTGATGTCATTGACCGTCTCTGCGGCGCGCGAATGAGCGGGCATAAGGATGGCGGCGAAAGCCGCGGCCCCGACTATGGCGGTTTTATAAATGGAGCGTAAGAGCGGCATCACACCAGAAGTTTATCTGTATTATCATCCCGTACGTCTCTTATCACAGAGACATGTCACGTGCATTACGGTAACGCCCATGATCCGTCCTGTTTTAGGTTTTATACCCGTTCTGGCCCTTATTGCCTGTTCGCCCAAAAGCGAAGCGCCACCGCCGACCGAAGCCGAAACCTCCGCTTCCAGTTCGGCGTCGATCAGCGCGTCCAAGGCGGCCGATGTCGCCGCCGGCTATGTCGGGCGCTGGACCGGACCGGAAGCTACCTCGCTGGAGATCGTGGCCCGTCAGCACGATTATGAGGTCACAGTCAGCGGCACGCAGACGCCGGGCGTCTTTACCGGGACGGTCAATGGCGACGCGCTCCAGATCGAGCGTAATGGCGAGGTGCAGCTCATCCGCCATACGACCGGTGCGCGCACCGGGGTCAAGTTTCTGGCCGACAAAAACGACTGCGTCAGCGTGGGGCAGGGCGAAGGTTATTGCCGCGATTAAATCCATATAGATGTTGTGGAATTGAATCCGATCGTTTAGGCAGGGCGCGCTGGTATAAGGAGCCCCGCCATGTCCGATGAAGAACTGATCGTAAAGGACGCCAACGGCGCGCGTCTGGCCGACGGCGACAATGTCACCCTGATCAAGGACCTCAAGGTCAAGGGTTCGGGCGGAGTGACGCTCAAGCGCGGCACGCTGATCAAGAATATCCGTCTGACCTACGACGAAGACGAGATCGAGTGCAACCACGAGAAGGTGCGCGGCCTGGTTCTGCGCACCGAATTCGTCAAGAAGGCCTGATCGAAGCCTTATCAAAGCGTCGGGTGAACGAAATTTCCTTCCTGTGCGTATCAGCCTAGGCTCAACCGGCACAGGGAGTTTCGTCATGGCGCTGACCACCATATCGACAGAACCTTTGGCGCGGGAACGCGCGCCGCTGACCGGCTGGCTGATGCTGGGTTTAGGGGCGGCGCAGATCGTGGCGTCACAAGTCCCTGAGTGGTTCGGCATCGGGCGCAGCGTGGCCGAGCAGTCCGCCGCCACCTCGCACCCGCTAGTACCTTCGGGGCCGGCCTTCGCTATCTGGGGGCTGATTTTCCTCTTTGGGCTCATCGGTGCGATCTGGGCCATCCGCCATCCCGACAGCGAGGCGGTAAAAGCCGCCGGACCGCAGACCGCGCTGATCTGGGGGATGAATGCCGTGTGGTCGGTATGGGTACCCCTCAACGGCATCGATTGGGTCAGCTTCGCCATTATCGTCGTTTCGGTCGTGGCCGGACTGACCGGGCTGATGCGCCTTAAACGCCTGAATCTCAACCGCGCGGAGAAGGGTTTTGTGCTCGCGCCGCTGGCCTTGGTCAGCGGGTGGATTTCAGCGGCGATGGTGGTCAATCTGACCTCGGCCATGGTGGCGAGCGGCGTAGAGCCCGATCCGCGGGTGATGACGGTGTCGCTGGGCTTCCTGCTGGCGCTGATCGCTTTCGGCGGCGTGATGCTGAGGCTGACGCGCTCATCGACCTATGCGCTGCCGCTGGTCTGGGCGCTCGGCTGGATCGCCGCCGCCAATGTTCAGCGCCAGAACGAACCCCTGATGGCCTTCACCGCAGTGATCGGCATGGGACTCCTTCTGGCCCTGCTGCTCACTATCAGACGTCGCGACGTCTGAGCGGCAAACCGAACAGGGGCCGTAGGGGCGGGATGGCTCGCACGATCAGATAGGTCAGCAGGCATCCCCCGGCGGTAATGGCCACCAGTATGGCGAACTCCAGTCCGACCGGCAGATTCTGTTGCGCCAGATTATAGGCGGCAACCACGATAATCGTCTGATGCACCAGATAGAAGGGGAAGATGGCTTCGGTCAGGGTGCGCCGCAGGGGGCCGTCCTTGCCGGAAAGGTGCTGACGGGCAAAGCCGATCAGGGCGAGGATGGCGAACCAGGCCTGCGCCTCGCGCGCCCCGCGCAGCAGGTTCATCGCGATCGGGCTCATGTCTCCGGGGGACCACAAGGCCATGGGCATGTAGAGGGCATAGGCCAGCGTGGCGGCACAAAGCCATATCCAGCGTCCCTTGCGCGCGGCTTCGAACAGGCGCTCGGACTTGGCGATCAGCGCGCCGAGGACGAACAGGAAGCCATACAGGGCATGGAGGTAGAAATCGTCGGTCAGGCCGTGCGTGTCGCCGAAGATCGGGAAGAGGGTGGCGCGCAGGCCCCACATGATCAGCCACGGCCCCATGATGAAGGTCCAGACCGGCCAGCCGCCTTTCAAACGTTTCAGCAATGGCCACAACAGGGCGATCAGTAGCGAATAGACCAGGAGATAGGCCACGAACCACATGTGATTCCAGGTTGGCACGCTGAGGCAGCCCCCGGCGTCACACCAGCCCTCGAAGCCGGAAGCGTATTTCAGATAAAAGGTCGCGTAGTCGTCGCTGAATGACGGAATTTGCCCCAGCCGCACGGCGTCGATTAGTTCGTAATAGGCTTGTGGCGGCACGATGACAAACATGGCGAACAGCAGCGGCCAGAACAGGCGGTTGAAGCGCGAACCGGAAAAGGCGGGCAGGGACATCTTATCGAGCATGAAGCGCGCGCCGACGCCTGAAATCAGGAACAGAAGGTCGAGTCGCCACGGCCTGGTGATGAGCATCAGCGGCTCGGCCCAGGTTGAGCTGTGCGGGCTTTTGACGTGCCAGTCCCACGTCACGTAGAACATGCCGATATGATAGAAGATCAGCAGACCAAAGGCGATAATGCGCAACCAGTCGAGATCGTAGCGGCGGGCAGGAGGCTGTGGTGTCATGTGGTGTTTTCCCTGAAACTGTGCCACTGTTAGGCAAAGAGGCCTGTGCATCGCCATGCGTAAGCCTTGAGCGGACAAGCGGTTGGGACGGACGGGGAATGGCCTGTGACGGGCGGTGACGGGGCAGGGACGAGCGGGGAAGGGTTCGCCGGGCTAAACCGGTTGGGCCGGGTCTATCTGGCGGTCGGCTTGCTGGTCGGGCTGAGTTGCACCATCAATATCGGCTCCGTCCTGATCGAACACCCACCTGGCCATCGCAATTTCGAGCTTTGGGAGCCCGTTGTCTGGGAGACCAGCAGCATGATCATGACCCTGGCCGGTCTGTGGGCGTGGGTGCTGATCTATCATCGCTTTCCGCTGCATCGCGTCGGGCGTCTGCGCTTTGCCGCTACGCAATTGTGCGGCTTTCTGGCCTATACCGTGTCGCACGTCAGCGGCATGGTGGCCTTGCGTGAGCTGGCTTACGGGCTCGACGGCAGCCCTTATGATTTCAGTCAGGGCGACCTTGGGCTGCGCTTCATCTATGAGGCGCGCAAGGATGCGCTCGGTTATCTGCTGATGCTGGCCATCATCTGGGCCGAAGACCGCTTCAGCCGCTCTTCGCATGTCTCCGTCCGGACGCACCGCAAACTGGAAATTCGCGATGGGGGGCGCACGGTCTTTGTCGATCCACACGAGGTGCTGTGGATCGAGGCGGCGGGCAACTATGTCGAAGTGCATACGGCGGACAAGAACTGGCTGACGCGCGGCGTCCTGTCGGCGTGGGAGACGCAACTGAGCGAGGAGGGCTTCGTGCGCGTGCACCGTTCACGGCTGGTCAATCGCCGCCATATCCGCGCCATCGAGCCCGTGCCGTCGGGCGATGTGCTGATCCGTCTGACGGATGGGCGCAGCCTCAGCGGCAGCCGACGGTATAAGGCCGCGTTGTGATTTTGTGTATCGCGCATCCCAAAAACCGCTTCACCCTTTTGGGTACGCGCTTTGAAAAAACCCCGCATCCGGGGATGCGGGGCAGGTGTCCGGATATCTGGTGAGGTCTATCCGAAGCTCAGGCCTTCAGCGCCGCCCGGATGCCATGGGCATAGTCCGGGTGGATGCGCTCGAAATGGCCCAGCGCGCGCTCGACGATAAAGTCTGGCACGCCGGCCATCGAGGCCGCGATATTGCTGAACAGGCGCGCCTTCTGACCGTCATCGAACAGGTTGAACAGGGCGCGCGGCTGGCTGTAGTCGTCATTTCCCTCACGATGATCGAAGCGGTCGGCATCGCCGGTGATCCGCAGCGGCGGCTCGCGGTATTGCGGCGCCTCCTTCGGCCCGCCGAAGCTGTTGGGCTCGTAATAGGCGTCCGGGTTCGACTGAAAATTATCGAAGAAACGCATCGATCCGTCGCGGTGATAGTGGTTCACCGGACATTTCGGCGCATTGACCGGGAGGGCCTCATAGTGCGTTCCCAACCGATAGCGGTGAGCGTCGGCGTGGGCAAACAGGCGCGCCTGCAGCACCTTGTCGGGCGAATAGCCGATGCCCGGCACGATGTTCGACGGCGAAAACGCCGCCTGCTCGATTTCGGCGAAATAGTTGGACGCATTTTGGTTCAACTCGATCACGCCGACATCGATCAGCGGGTAATCGGCGTGCGGCCACACCTTGGTCAGGTCAAACGGATTGTAGGGCGTGGTGTCGGCCTCCAGTTCGGGCATGATCTGCACCTTGACGTCCCACTTCGGGTACTGATGCGCCTCGATGGCCCCGAAAAGCGCCTCCTGATAGGTTTCGCGCGACTGACCGATAACATCGGCGGCCTGGGCATTGGTGTAATGGGCGTGGCCCTGACGGGTTTTGAAGTGGAACTTGACCCAGAAGCGCTCGCCATCCGCATTGAGGAAGCTGTAGGTGTGAGAGCCAAAGCCGTCCATATGCATGGGGTCGGTGGGGATGCCGCGATCCGACATCAGGATGGTCACCTGATGCAGGGCTTCGGGCGACAGCGACCAGAAGTCCCAGGCGGCGGTCGAAGAGCGCAGATTGGTGCGGGGGTGGCGCTTCTGCGTGTGGATAAAGTCGGGGAATTTCAGCGGGTCGCGGATGAAGAAGACCGGCGTATTGTTGCCGACCAAGTCCCAGTTGCCCTCCGACGTGTAGAATTTCAACGCAAAGCCGCGCACGTCGCGCTCGGCATCCGCGGCGCCCATCTCACCGGCGACGGTCGAGAAGCGCGCCAACAACGGCGTGGTCGCGCCCCGTTCGAACACGCGGGCGCGGGTGTATTTCGAGATGTCATGAGTGACGGTGAAGGTGCCGAACGCGCCCCAGCCCTTGGCGTGGACCACGCGCTCAGGGATGCGCTCGCGATTCTGGTGCGCCAGCTTTTCGATGAGCTGATAGTCCTGCAACAATACCGGCCCGCGCGGTCCGGCGGTCAGACTGTTCTGGTTGTCCGCCACCGGCGCGCCGGCCGTGGTGGTCAGAGTGTTGCCGTGCATGACGGGGCACTTGCTCTCGCTCATCGCCTTGTATCCTTTGTCTTTTTACCCTCAGTGAGGCTCGAAAGGACTATGACGCGGCGTGCGAGATAAATGAAATAGATAGTCTTTGTATTTTCGATAAAGAAAACTTAGGCAGGATGACACCTGCTGACGCTGGCTGGCAGGATAGATGCGGTGAATGGCGGCCGCCCCGCTGGACTTGAAATCGTTTCCGACGCAAGAAACGGGGCGCAATGCGCATAGCATATGGGGTCGTTATCCGGGAACTGTCTATGTCCACCGCCAGTCTTATCCGTCTGTTGTCGCTTGCCGCCGTGTGGGGCGGGTCGTTCCTGTTCATGCGCGTCAGCGTGCCGGCGCTGGGTCCGGTATGGCTGATCGGGATTCGCGTGTTTCTGGCGGCGGTGTTCCTGACCGGGCTGGGGCTGGCGACGCGCAAGGCGTTGCAGATCAAGGGCTTTTACAAATATTTTCTCATCATCGGCCTGTTCAATTCCGCTGTGCCTTTCCTGCTGTTCGCCTTTGCCGCCAAGACCCTGTCGGCGTCGATGCTGTCGATCCTCAATGCGCAGGCCCCGCTGTTCGGCGTCATCCTGTCGGCCATCGTTTCGCGTCAGTTGCCGTCGCTTAAGGTCGTCTGCGGCCTGGCGCTCGGCGTGGTGGGGGTAGGGGTGCTGGTCGGGCTCGATGCCGCGCACCTCAATGCCGAGAGCCTGCTGGCCATCGGCGCGGCCATACTGGCGGCCCTGTGCTACGCCATCGCCTCGGTGTGGGCCCGCCACGCGCCGCGCACGCCCGACCCCCTGTCGAACGCCCACGGCAGCATGTGGGCCTCGGTCCTGCTGATCGTACCGGCCATGCCCTTTTTCATGCCGCAGCCCGACCAACTGACGCTGCTGACGCCCTGGGTGGCTCTGAGCGTCGTGGCGCTGGGCGTGGTGTCGAGCGGTGTGGCCTATATCCTGTATTTCAAGCTGATCGACGATATCGGCGCCGCTCCGGCCCTGACCGTGACCTTCCTCATCCCGGTCTTCGGCACGCTATGGGGCTATCTGTTCCTGCACGAGGCGGTAGGCCTTAGCACCTTGATCGGCGGGGTGCTGGTCCTGTGGGGCACGGCGCTGGTGGTCGGTTTCGACCCGGGCGCCCTGCTCCGCCGGCGTCAGGCCACCCTGGAATAGCGGTTCTGCGCCTCGGACTGCCGCGCATAGGCATCGAAGGCGCAGGCGACGTTGCGCACCAGCATCTTCAGCGGCGAATGGAAGCGCACGCGGCGATCTTCGACCGTCACCAGCCCGGCCGCCACGAAGTCGCTCAAGGCCTCGATGTCGCCGTCGAGATAGTCCGCCGCATAACCGTGCTGTTCAAGGAGGACCGGAATGTCGGCTTCGAAATAGCACATCAGGTCACTGATCACCGCCTTGCGCAATTTGTCGTCACCCCGATAGCCCCAGCCGCGCAGGGTCGCCCATTCGCCGGACAGAATGTGGTTCTGGTAGGTGGTCGATTGCGGGATGTTCTGCACAATACCGCCGTCGAGTTCGCCGATAGACGACGCCCCCAGCCCAAGCAGGTTGTCATTGGGCAGGGTCGAATAGCCCATGAAGTTGCGGCGCAAGGTGCGGGCGTCGAAGGCCGTCGTCATATCGTCGTCCGGCTTGGCGAAATGGTCGATGCCGAGGGCGCGATAGCCGTGCGTCGTCAGATAATCCGACAGGCGCAGGAACATCGCCACCTTGTCTACGGTGTCAGGCAGGGCCGATTCGTCGATCAGGGTCTGGTGCTTCTTCACCCACGGCACATGGCCGTAGGAAAAGGCCGAGATGCGGTGGGGATCGAGTTCGGAGACGTGCCCCAGCGTCGTCTCAAGACTGCGCAAGGTCTGGCCGGGCAGGCCGTAGACCAGATCGATGCCGATGCGCGTCAGGCCATTGTCGCGCAGGTGGCCCAGTACGGCCTTGACCTGCTCCAGCGGCTGGATGCGGTTGATGGCCGCCTGCACGGCCGGGTCGGTATCCTGCACCCCCAGCGACACGCGGTTGAAACCGAAGGCGGCATAGGCCCTGATTTGGCTTAAGGAGGCGCGGCGCGGGTCCAGTTCGATGCTGATTTCGGCGTCAGGGAGGAGATTGAAGCCGTCGTGCAGCGCTTCGAAAATGCGCCCCATATCGGCGGGCGTCAGCATGGAGGGCGAGCCGCCGCCGAAGTGCACGCTGTGGACTCTGGGGCGGAAACCGAGATGCGCGCCGACCATCCGGATTTCCGCGACCAGCGCGCCGACATAGGCTTCGACCGGTGCGTATTTCAGGGTCGCGCGCGTGTTGCAGCCGCAGAAGTGGCACATCTGCTCGCAGAAGGGGATGTGCAAATAGAGCGCGATGGGCTGATCGGTACGCAGGGCGGACAGCCAGCTTTTATAGGTCTGCGGCGTGAGCGCGTCGAAATGATGCGCCGACGGATAGGAGGTGTAGCGCGGCGCTTCCCGCCCCATGAAGCGCATCACATCGTGATCTTGCCAGGATTTTTGGGGGAATGAGGTATCGGGCATGGGCGGGCTCCTTACGCGGCGCCCCCGGTTCTTACGCCTTTTTACCCTTTGGATTTATGTGGTCTTTCGTCGCAGTCAGGGTGTGTATCCGGGCGTCGTATATGGTTGCATTCTGTTGTATTGTAAGGAATGCGCGGTCGCGCCCCTTGGAATGCGGATCGAATAAATGACACTTGCCCGGCAAACCGTGGAGGTGTCGATGCGCAAGATTAAGGGTTCTGTTTCCGGGCTGGCCGTCGGAATGTTGTTGGCGGGAAGCGTTCAGGCGGCACCGCCGGTCGCGGTGATCGACGCACCGTCCTCTATGCCGGTGAAGACGCGCTTCACCATCATGGCCAATCGCTCAAGCGATTCCGACGGTCAGATTACCGGCTATCTGTGGCGCATCGGCGGCGGGGCCGAGGTATTTACCGAAGGCCCATCGATCGACGTACGTATCCCGACGCCGGGGTCCGTGGAGTTCAGCCTGACGGCCATCGATAATCAGTGGCAGTTGTCTGCGCCGGTCACCGCACGCGTCATCGCCCGCGACCAGACACCGCCGGTCGCCGTTATGGATTTGCCTACCGGTGGACGCGTCGGAGGCACTTACACGCTCGATGCGCGCCGCTCCAGCGATGACGGACGGATTACCCGCTATCAGTGGACGATCGGCACGGCGGCTCCGATCGTGACGGATCAGCCGCAATTGCGGCAGACCTTCCCGACCGCTGGCAATCAGACGATACGTCTCACCGTCATCGATGAGTCAGGTAACTCATCCGCACCGGTGGAGGGTGCGCTGAACATCGTTTCGCCTCCGGTCGCCGTCGTGCGCGCACCGAGAATCGTGCCGTTCGGGCAGGCTGTAAATCTGGATGGACAAGCGTCGTTTGCCTATGGCGCGCGCATTATCGCCTATCGCTGGCAGGTCAATGCCGCCGCCCCACGCACCACGACCGAGCCGGTCTTTGTGCATCCCGCCTTGCCGATAGGGCGGCACTCGGCCACCCTGACGGTAGAGGATGATAGCGGGCTCGTTTCAACCGCGGACACTTATATTTTCATCGTAGCGGACCAGACCCCGCCGGTCGCCGTCTTTCAGGGGCCGGCTGTAACCCAGACCGGCGCCATTGTGGAATTTTTCGCGCACGCGTCATCGGATATAGGCGGAAGGGTACGCGAGTTCAGATGGCAGATTGGTGGCCAAACCCTAAGCACGGACCAGCCGAATCTGAGACATACCTTCACGGTCGCCGGTGTTCAGCCGGTTACGCTCACTGTGGTGGATGATTCCGGGAATGAATCGGCTCCGGTGATGCAGCGCGTTGTGGTGCAGCCGTCCATTCCCGTGCGTGTGCCAACCAAGCCTTAAGGCAGCTTGGCGCTGTCCATCGTCGCCAGAACGTCCTTCAGGCTGGCGTCGTAATAGTGCTCCGCCGGCGCGATATAGACGATGTAGTAGCCCAGGCCGCCCTTGGAGGCGGCCTGCGCCACGCCCTTGAGGTTCAGGCCTTCGGACGTCTTGGCCGTGATGTCGAAGCGCACGGCGCGCTGACCGTTGAGGTCGACCGGCTTGGGCGCGGAGGTTTCGATCTTCTGATAGTCGAGCGCCGCCAGCGAGTGCGAGACGAACTCGATCTGTTCCGAATAGGACATGCTGCCCTTGCCGCGCGGGGCCGGGGCGTTCTTGTTGTCGCCCTTGGTCGGGTGGACCATCAGCGGGTCGGCCGCGCCCAGACCTTCAGAGACGAACAGGCGGTTGAGGCCCGGTCCGTCGATCGACAGGATTTTCACCTTCTTGGCGCGGTTGTAATAGAGCGGCGACACGTCGGACCAGTCGCGGCTGAGGCTGACGCTATAGCCCGCGCCGACGGCCAGAGCGCCCTTGGGTGCCAGGGTCGCGCCGCCGCACCCGGCGAGCAGGGCGGCCGCCAGCGTGGCGGCGGCGATGGTTTTCAGAGCAGTGAGTTTACGCATGATCTTTCCCCCGATGAATCAATTGGTGACAGGCGCTGGCGGGGCCGCGGGTGCGGGCGCCGCCTTCAGGCTGTTGAGCAGGTCCTCGACCATCCAGGCGTCTTCCGCCTGCGGAAAGGTCTTGAGATAGGTGTCATAGGCCGCGATGGCGTCCTGTGTGCGGCCCATGCGGCGATAGACTTCGCCGAGTTGACGCCGCGTTTCGGGCGGCGCGTCGGGCAGGGCGGCGGCCTCCGTGTAGGCGTTGGCGGCGGCCAGCAGATCCGGCGAACCGATATTGTCCTTGGCGCGCAGACGATAGGCTTCGCCGGCGTAGAAGTTCAGCAGCCCCGTATCGAGGCCGTCCTGTTGCAGGTGACCGATTAGGAACAGAGTCTGACCGTAATCCTGACGGCGCAGATCGTCCTTGAGCCACCGGCCGAGATAAGGACGGATGCGCTCGCGATAGGCGGCGCGCTTCTGCTTCTGCGCCTCGTCGTCGTCGCCCGCGACCTTGAAGCCATCGGCCTGCTTGCTCAGGGCGTCGACGCGCTCGCTTTCCAGCGGGTGCGAGCCGAAGACATTGATGCGGCCGCCGCGCTTGCGCGTCCGCTCGTAATCGGACGCCTTGGTCTCTTCGATCAGGTAGGACCAGATGCGCACTGAAGCGTAGGGATCGTAGTGTGCGTTCAACGCGTAGCTATTCCCGAACCGGTCGGCCTCGGTTTCATTGTCGCGCGAATAGGCGAAGTAGGAGGCGATGGCCCCCAGATAGACGGCGTCGATCAGGCCGCCGGTCAGGTTGGAAATGTCGCGCGCCGCCGAATAGCTGCCGGCATTGGCGGCGGCTCCGGCCCCGATAATGGCGATGACCATGCCCGCCGCCGCCGCCGCGTTCTGGTTCGACTTGACGTTCTCGAAGGCCTCGGTCGAATGGTTATGGCGATAATGGGCGAATTCGTGGCCCAGCACGAAGGCCACCTCGTCCTCGGTCTGGGCACGCAGCAGAAGGCCGGTCCACACTTCGGTATAGCCGTTGGGGCCCATGGAGGCGTTGAAGAAGGGGCGGTCCATCACATAGAGGCGCAGGTCGCCTTTGTAATCGCCGGCCACCTTGTCCAGCACGCCGCGCACATAGGCGTTGAGCGCTTCGTCGTGATTGCGCTCGCCCGAGGTGCGGGCGTCGCGTTCGGCCTTCTTCGTCTCTTCCCAGATGGAAAATTCCAGCGTCCCGGCGGCCGGAGTCTGACCCGGCTTACGCTCCGGATACTTGTCGACGGCCGCAGCAGGCTGCGCCGCCGTCATCAGGAGCGCGGCCGTCAGGGCCGCCAGAGAAGGACGCACCAGAGAGGGGCGCATCAGAGCGGCAGGTCCTTGAACAGTTTTTCGACCGCCGAGACAGCGCCTTCGGCTTCGCGGATATCGGTGCCCGAAGCCACGCCGCTGAACTGATACCACACGACCTGACCGGTATTGAGGTCGACCAGCGTCGCCTGAAGGCCCTGGCCGCCGAACTGCATCGGCCCGCCCAGCAGGGCCATGCCGACGTTCAGCGCCGCCTTGGCCGAGCTTTGGTAGCTGCCCTTGCAGTTGAGAAACAGGGCGTAGCGCGGCGGATTGCCGGCCAGAGACGCCGGGACGAGGGTCTGAATGCCGCTGCCCAGGGTCCAGTCGAAGGTGGTCTTGGTCGGCAGGCGCAGCGCCGGTACCTGCTGCCACGCGATAGCCGAGACGACCTCGTCATTGAGCTTGAGCATCTGAAGGGCGCGCGGGTCTTCGTAGGTGTCGAGCGCGACCTCGCTGACGGCGTATTTCTTACCCTTGAGCGCGGCGGTCATGGCGGTGGACAGGTGGCCCTGCGCGGCCTTCGACCAGTCCGAGCGCGGCTCCTGCACGCCGCCGGCGGTCAGAAGCGACAGGCTAACCTCAGGGGTGACCAGCAGCAGCGGCGCGCCTTCAGCGGGTTTGTCGATCTTGACGAAGGATTTGATCGTCTCGGCCTGCGCCGTGACAGGGGCAACAGCGACGGACAGCGCGCACGCACCCATGACGGCGGCCATGGCCACCGCAACAAACGGTTTTTTCATCTGAATCCCTCCCCCGAAGGCAAAAGCAGCCTGGTCGGACACATTTCCGACACGATACAATCATGGTTAAAAATGATTGCAGCGCGGACGCTAATCGAAAACGGACGACCGCGCAAGAGGTCATCCGCTCCCGAAAAACTTTTCAACTACAAGGTATTGTGGATGCTCTATTTTTGCAGCGCGGCATCCAGCGCTGCGGCGAAGGCCTGCGGCTGATCGTACATAATAAAGTGCCGGCTTGCCTCAATGCGGACAATATTCAGTCGGGCGGCGCCCGCATACTGTTCCGTGTAAAAGGCGGCGGTCTGTTCCGCCGTGTAGGGCATGGAGGCGTGGTGGGGCACGAAGACATGCACCGGGACCGCGATCTTCGGCAGATCCGGGCGCAGGTCCATGACCATGTCGTCATATAAGGCCTGAGCCGAGACGCGGCGGTCGCTGGCCGCGCCCCACAGGGCGATGCGGCGCTGGTTCCTGTCGGCTTCGGTTTTGGATTCGGGCAGGGCAGCGACAATCGCATCCTGCTGCGCCCTGTAGGCCGCGTCGTCGAGCCTGAGCAGGCGGTCACGCATCTGGGCGGCCTGCGGGGCGATGGTTTCGGCGGTGGCGGCGGGGTTGAACAGCACGCCGATAAAGGGCAGGGCGTCGACGACGATCAGCCTGGACAGGGATTGCGGATGGTCGGCGGCCAGTTTCAGGCCCATCAGCCCGCCCAGGGAGTGGCCGACGACGACGGGGTCTTTCAGCCCGTTCTGCGCGATATAGGCGTTGAGTGCCTCGACCGTCGGGACGATGACCGGGCCCTGCGCATTGGCGGCGGCGGGCTCACCGGCGAAACCGGCGATGTTGACGAGGTGAAGCCGATAGCGGGCCTTGAGCCGATCTGCGGTCGCTTCGCACACCTCGCGCGAGCAGTTGAGGCCGGGGATGAGGATAAGGTCAGGGCCGTTGCCGACGACCTCGACCGAGAAGCGCGCGGTCAGGGCGTCAGGGAAGGGTGTGGCCGCTCTGGCCCCTGACGCACAGGCGATGATGATGGCGAAAGCGATGGTCAGCCAGACGGCAAGGGAGGGGCGCGAACGCGCGAAACGGCTGCGTTTGAACATGGAATGTCCTTATGGATTAGGGGCTTATTGGCCGGAAATCAGGCGGTGCGGATTGTCGAAGATCGTTTCGACGGGCAGATCGAAGATGGCGGCGATGCGATAGGCCAGATCGAGCGACGGGTCGTGTTTATCGGATTCGATGGCGATGACGGCCTGACGCGAGACGCTGAGGCGCGCGGCCAGATCGGCCTGGGTCAGACCGGCCTCGGTGCGCAATTCTTTCAGACGGTTCTTCATTTAACGGTGCGGATGAAGGCGCAGGTGACGCCATAACAGCCCCAGAACAGGGCGTAGACGAGATAAAGCGGCATAATCTGTACCTCAGCGAAGTTTTCGATAAAGCCTATGGCCGTGCAGATAAACAGGGTCAGCCCTGTGGCTACGATGAACCGCTTGCTCAAAAGAAGGCGGAAATACTCATCGACCCGATCCAGAAAGCGCAGCGCCGTAAAAATGGTGCCGCCGATGGGCAGGGCGGGCAGGGCGGCCACGGTGTACAGAAACGGCCCTTGCGGATGGACGTTACGGATAAACAGGATCACGCCGACCAGAACGGCGGCATACAGGGCCATCCAGAAAACCAGGTGGACATTGTATTCTACGGCAGGCGTTTTCAGGTTCATGGGTGTCGTCCTCGATTGAAATGAAAGGACATCGGGCCGGATGTAAGGTTTAGCTTACATTGTGCAAATGTAATGTCAACCTGACATCATCAAAAAAGTCAGGTCAACCTGACACGCCATTTTGCCGCACTTGCGACCGGCATGATGCTGTGATATTTAGTACTGACCGGTCAGTCAGTAATTAAGCCATGTCTATCCTGCCTAAGAAAAGAGTGCGCCTGTCGCCCGATGTCCGCCGTGACGCCTTGCTGCAGGCGGCCTACGATCTGTTCAGCCGACACGGCTACGCCGATACGCGTATGGATGATGTGGCGGCGGCGGCGGGCGTGTCGAAGGGTACGGTCTATCTGTATTTCCCAACCAAGGAAGCGCTGTTCGAGGCCCTGTTGCGACGCGACGTACTGCCGCGTATCGGGCGGCTGTTGTTCGTGCTGGAGCACTATAACGGCCCCGTCGGCTGGCTGTTGAAGCGCGTGGCGGGGTTTGTGGGCGGCAAGCTCGATTCGGGCAATGTGCCGCTCTACCCCAAGCTTCTGATCCGCGAAGCGGCACGCTTTCCGGAGCTGGCGCGTTTCTATCACGAAGAGGTGGTGACGCGGGTTCTGGCGGCGCTGGAGGCGCTGTTTGCGCGGGCCATCGCGCGCGGCGAACTGCGGGCCGGAGACGCGAAGCTTTATGCCCATCTGTTTATCGCCCCGGTGGTCAAGGCCGCCCTGTGGCACTTCACCTTCGGCGAGGTGGCCGAACCGGCGGTGAAAGCGCGGCCCTATCTGAAGGCCCATGTCGAGACGTTTCTGAGGGGATTGAAGCCATGAGGATTGAAGCCAAGGCCGGCCGTTACGCGCTCCTATGCTTGCCATTGCTCCTGACGGCGTGCGCCAAAGAAGAGGCCGGCCACTATACCGGCTATGTCGAGGCACAGTCGGTCGCCGTGGCCGCGCCGCAGTCCGGCTGGCTGACCGAGGTCTATGTCGACGATGGCGCGGCTGTGGCCGAAGGGCAGCCGCTGTTCACCCTCGACGCCACGCAGCAGCAACAGGCGCTGACCGGGGCGCAAAGCCGCGTGCAGGCGGCGGAAGCCACGGCGACCGACCTGACCAAGGGCGCACGCGAGGCGGATATTGCGCCGCTGCTGAAAGAGCGCGATCAGGCCCGCGCCTCGCTCGACCTGGCCCGTTCCGAAGAGGCGCGCTACGCCAGACTGGCGCCGCAGGGCTATGTGTCGCAGGCCAAGCTCGATCAGTTGCGCGCTACGCGAAAGGCGGCGGAGGCCAGCGTCGCGGCCATCGAGCGCAATATAGACGCCCAGCGTCAGGCGGCGCGCAGCGATCAACGGGTTGCCGCCCGTGCGCAGGCGCAGGCCGCCGGGGCCGATGCCGCTCAGGCGCAATGGGCGCTGGACGAGCGCGCGGTGCGCTCGCGCCTGAACGGGCAGGTCGAGCGCCGGTTGCGCGAAGCCGGTGAGTTCGTCACCGCCGGAACACCGGTGATCAGCGTCTATCCCAAGGGACGCAAATTCGTGCGCTTCTACGTGCCGCAGGCCGATCTGGCCAAGTTCAAGGTCGGGCAGTCGATCCGCGTGACCTGTGACGGCTGCGCGGGGCAAACGGCCAAGGTGCGCTACATCTCGCCGGAGGCTGAGTTTACGCCGCCGGTCATCTATTCGGTGCGCGAGCGCAAGAAGCTGGTCTTCCTGATCGAGGCGACGCCGCAAAAGCCCGAAACGCTGAAGGCCGGTCAGCCGGTGGACGTGGCGCTGTGACCGATCTCGCTATCGACGTTCACGGCCTGACCAAGCGCTTCGGCGATCGCACGGCGGTCGACAATGTCGCGATCCGGATGCCAAGAGGGCAGGTCTGGGGCTTTCTGGGCCCCAACGGGTCTGGCAAGACCACGACCATCCGTATGCTGTGCGGGCTGTTGCGGCCCGATGCCGGGCAGGGGACGTGTCTGGGCCACGACATCATCGCCGAGAGCCGTCAGATCAAGCGGCAGGTCGGTTACATGACGCAGAAGTTTTCCTTTTGGGAAGACCTGTCGATCCGCGAAAATCTGGAGTTCGTGGCGCGGCTCTACGAGTTGAAAAACGTCAGGCACGTCATTGACCGGACGCTGGAAACCCTCGGCCTGACCAGCCGTCAGAAACAACTGGCCGGCACCCTGTCCGGCGGCTGGAAGCAGCGGCTGGCGCTGGCGGCGTGCACCCTGCACAATCCGTCCATGCTGCTGCTGGACGAGCCGACGGCAGGCGTCGATCCGCAGGCGCGGCGCGACTTCTGGGACCAGATCCACCGGCTGGCCGGCGAAGGCCTGACCGTGCTGGTCTCGACCCACTACATGGACGAGGCGGAACGCTGCGACGAGATCGTCTATATCGCCTACGGCAAGCTGATGACGCAGGGGCCGGTGACACGCATCATCGACGAAAGCGGCCTGCACACCTGGGTGGCGGAGGGTTCCGGGGTGCGCGGTTTGGCCGAACGCCTGCGCGGGCGCGATGGCGCCGAACACGTCGCCTATTTCGGCTCGGCCCTGCACGTGTCAGGCGGCGATGCGGCCACACTCGACGCCCTGATCGCCAGCGAAGGGGGCGGGACGCAATGGCGGCGCGAACGCCCCAGCCTCGAAGACGTGTTCATCCATCTAATGAGTAAAGCGGAGGACAAGTCATGAAAAGAGACTCCGTGCCAGCCACTCCGCCTTCCCATTCCAGGTTTTGTCCGTTTCTCCTCGCGGAAAAAGCGGACGGGGCGGAGGACAGGTCATGATCGCCCCGCTGAAGCGCATCCTCGCCATACTGGCCAAGGAATTTATCCAGATGCGGCGCGACCGCATGACCTTCGGCATGATGATCATGGTGCCGATCATCCAGTTGACCCTGTTCGGTTTCGCCATCAATTCCGATCCGCGCCGCCTGCCGACGGCCCTGTACCTTGAAGAGACCAGCCCCGTCGTTCGTTCGATCGCCGCCGCCATGGCCGAGTCGACCTATTTCGACGTGCGTACTCAGGTCTCCGACCCTGCTAAGGCCGACCGCCTGCTGGAAGCCGGCGAGGTGGCTTTCGTCGTCGAAGTGCCGTCGGGCTTTACGAGAAGCCTTTTGCGCGGCGAGCGGCCGCAACTGCTGCTGTCGGCGGATGCGTCCGATCCGGCGGCGACATCCGGGGCGGTGGGGCAGATGAACGAGATCGTCCGGCGCGCGCTCAGCCATGACCTTGGGCGTGGCTGGTCGGGTTTGCAGGCCGCTCCGCCGCCGGTCGAGGTCATCGTGCATCGCCGCTACAATCCCGAAGGCATCACTCAGTACAATATCGTGCCGGGCCTGCTGGGCGTTATTCTGACCATGACCATGATCATGATCACCTCCATGGCCATGACACGGGAACGCGAGCGCGGCACGCTGGAAAACCTGCTGGCCATGCCCGCCCGCCCGTGGGAGGTGATGGTGGGGAAGATCACGCCCTATGTCGGGGTTGGGCTGATCCAGACGGGCATTGTGCTGATGGCCTCGACCTGGGTGTTTGGCGTGCCGTTTCTGGGCTCCCCGTGGCTGCTGATGGCCTGCGTGGGGCTGTTCATCATCGCCAATCTGGCGGTGGGCTTCACCTTTTCCACCGTGGCCCGCACCCAGATGCAGGCCATGCAGATGACCTTTTTCTTCTTCCTGCCGTCGATCCTGTTGTCGGGTTTCATGTTCCCGTTCCGGGGGATGCCCGACTGGGCGCAGTGGATCGGCTCGGTATTCCCGTTGACCCACTTCCTGCGCGCCGTGAGGGGCATCATGCTCAAAGGGGCCGATGCGGCGGCGGTATGGCATAATATCTGGCCGCTGCTGATCTTCATCACCTTCGCCAGTTTTATCGCTCTCAAGCGTTATCGGGTGACGCTGGATTGAGCATGAATTTTTTTTACACGACGCAAAATTAACCTAAATTAACCGATCGGGCCTTACAACCATCCTCAGTTTCTTTTCAAGACGAGACGGAAGATGACGGTTCAGGGTATCAAGCCCCTGCGCGACGGCGTGCTGGCGGGCGCATTGGTGTTCGGCGTGGCGTTGGTGGCGTCGCTGGCGGTTTATATGACGGCGCAGCATGGCATGAAGACCGAGATTCGCGACAATCTGAGCGGGCTCTCGAATCAGGCCGCGGTGCTGCTGGATGCCGAAACCCTTTCGACCTTCACATCCGGGACGGACAAGGCGGGCGCCGATTATCAGAAGGTCGCTGCGCCGTTTCAGAAACTGGTCGATGCCGACAAGCGTCTGGCCTTCATCTACGCCATGGTCGAGCGCGAGGGTAAGGTCTATTTCGTCATGGATGTGCAGCCGACCGGCAGCGCCAGTGAACCCTCGGCGGTCATGGAGGAGTATAAAGACGCCTCGCCCCTTCTGGTTCAGGCCTTCCGCGACCGCAAGGCTGCGACCGAAAGCGAACCGGTTACCGATAAATGGGGCACCTTCCTGTCCGGTTATGCGCCCTATACCGATGCTTCGGGGCAGTTTGCCGGTCTGGTCGGGGTGGACATCACGCTTAAAGAATATCAGGCCAGCCTCAATCGCATCCGCCTGGCGCTGCTGATCGGTCTGGGGCTGGCCGCCCTGTGCGCGGTCGGCGTCGGCCTTGGCGTCTATCGGGCGCGTCAGGTCATGGCCCGCTCGCGTCAGGCCGCGGCGGAACAGGCGCAGCGCATCAGCGACATGGAGCGTCAGCGTCAGGAAACCGAAGCGGACGAGGCCGAACGTGCTGCGCAACTGCGCCGCCGCACGCTGAATACGCTGGCTGACGAACTGGAGGCTTCGGTAACGACGGTGGTCAGCGAAGTGGTATCGGCCACGGCTCTGCTGAAAGGCGAAGCCGATAATGTCACCCACATTGCGCAGGACACCAAAACGCGCACCCAACGCGTTTCTGGTATTTCGCAGGATGCCGCCTCCAACTCCGCTCAGGTGGCGGCCGCCGCTGAAGAACTGACGGCCTCCATCGCCGCCATCCGCGAACAGGCCGAACACGCCGCCGCCGTGGTGAAGGTGGCCTCGGATAAGGGCGATACGGCCAAGTCGGTTATTCAACGCTTAAGCGAATCGTCGGGTCGTATCGGCGATGTCGTCGGCCTGATCAACACGATTGCTGGGCAAATCAACCTCCTGTCGCTCAATGCAACGATTGAGGCGGCGCGCGCGGGTGAGGCGGGTCGCGGCTTTGCCGTTGTGGCCTCTGAGGTCAAGGCCCTGTCCAATCAGGTGTCAAAAGCGCTGGGCGATATTTCGGCGCTGGTCGGCGCGATCCAGTCGGAAACCCAGTTGTCGGTCGAGGCGATGAACGACATCCTCCATACCATTGCCGAGATTGAGGCCGGCACCGGTGTCATTGCCGAAGCCGTGGGTCAGCAGTCGCAGGTGACAGCGGAAATTTCGCACACTATTTCGATGTCGGCATAGGACCGCGAGCCTTCAAACGGCGTAAAGTCGCCGTCGGACTTCGACACCTGACGACCATTGTCCGCAGCTGTGATCGAGGTCAGGGTGTAGTCGCCGCGCGACCAGTTAAGTGTCAGCGTTGCGCCTGTCTGATCGGTCTTGGAAGAGCCATCCACATTGGACGCACCGACATCGGGAGCCTTGGTTGCGGCGTTCCCGTAGTCATCAAAGGCCGCGCTGGCGCCTTTGAAGGTCGCATTGTCGGGATAGGCCGGCTCGATATAGCGCGCAATCGGCGTACCGTCCGAGTTGCGGGCCCGCAGCGACAATAGCGCTTCGAAATCGTCGTTCGGACGATAGAGCAACTGGAAGCGGACGGCGGAGTCGTTCACCTTGCCGAAATCATCTTCCCCCGTGACTTTGTTGGTCGCTATGCCGCCGCGCTTTTCTGTACTGAACGAGAGACGTGCCGCCAGTGTTTCGGACAACGGACCCGTCACGGCGCCCTGTGCGTTATAGCTGTCGAAATTACCCAGCCCCACGCGCGCAAAGCCGCCCGGCGTAAACTGCGGCTTGCGCGAGACGTAGTGGATCGCCCCGCCGACCGTATTCTTGCCCCACAGCGTGCCTTGCGGCCCCCTGAGCACTTCGACGCGATCAAGATCGAAGGCCGGAAAGGCCTGAAACCAAGGCGCGTTCAGATAGACTTCGTCTATATAGACACCGACCGGGTTGACGACATTGGCCGCCGGATCGTTGGAGCCGATGCCGCGGATGAACCAGCGCGGGCGATTGCGCGACTCGGTCTGCGCGGCAGAGGCGTTGGGGATAAAGCGCACCACGTCACCGGCCGAGCGGATTTCCTGCCGCTCCAGCGCGATGCCTGAAACCACGCTGAGGGCGGTCGGCACCTTCTGGGCGCTTTCCGAACGTTTGTTGGCCGTGACCACTACGGTTTCAACGCTGCCGGCCTTGTCATTGCGGCGCAGGGCGGCTTCTTCGGCGGCTTGACGTGTGATCGACTGATCGTCCGCCGGTGTCGTCTCATCTGCAAAGGCGGGGACCGTAAAGGCAAGGAGAGTCGTGGAGGCGAGCCACAGCGCGCGCCGTCCGATAAGGGAGGTCGTCATAAGAAAAGCTTCTTTTTATCTGTCGGGTTATTGCGCGGCGATCGCGCTTTCGAGGGCTTCAAAGCCCGTGTAGGAAATCCACTTGTGAACGTCGAAATCGGTCTTCAGGAAGCCATGGCGGAACAGGAAGTCCTTGAAATCCCCCAGAGCTGCGATCGCCTCCTCATTCAGGAAGGTGTCGAGGTTTTGATGCACGTTTTCGCCATAGGCCGCGCGGACCAGATCGGGGTAACTCGACGTTTCCCGCGCGATGAAATCATGGGTTTCGGCGGGGTGCTGACGCGCCCATTCCCCAGCCTGCACCACACGACGGAGAAAGCGCGCGACGATGTCGGGACGGGCATCGAGCAGGGCCTGATCGACCGTCAGGGTGCGTGGCGCGCCATTGTTGATGCGGACCTTCGGATCGGGGTGGAAGCCAATATCTGTGACCACGTGGGCGGCAAGGGCGCGCGTAATTTCAAGACCGGCGACACCCTTGACGAAGATGGCGTCAACGTCACCGTTGAGCAGGGCCTTGATCTCCGCAAAATAGCCCGAACGGCGGCGAATCCGGCGCCCTGAGCCGTCGATGTCGGCCCCGGCATCGGAAAGGGCCGGCGCCACTACATCGACGAGTTCGACATCTGTCAGCCCAAGGCCTTCCAGTCGCAGCACCTGATCGTAGGCCCGCAGCGCCGTGGCCCGGTTGAAGTCGATAGAACCGGGGTTTACGGGCAGGGCGAGGCGACGCCCCTTGAGGTCCTTGCTCGTGGAAATGCGGGAACCGGGCAGAGTAATCACCAGCAGGGACTCATCTGTCCAGTTCAGGCCGATAACGCGCGTTTCGCGTCCATTGGCCTTGGCCCAGATGGCCGGTATATTTCCTCCTTGTCGGAAGGAGTTTTTCAGGGTGTGATCGAAGTGCGATTCCTTTACCGTCGGATCGAGACTTTCCTGAAGGGATTTCAATTCCAGCCCTTCGGCGGCAAATTCATCGCGAAAATAGCCGAGTTGAACCGCAAGACCCAGTGGCGTCGGGACGGGGCAACGCGTGTACCAGAGGTTTGGAATTGTCTCTGAAAAAGCAGAATTTTGTGGTATATCAGCGCTCATCTGATGAGCCTTTCTGAAGAAAATGGCAAGGCGGGAGCGACGCGCAGCCCCGTCTGCTGGTGGCGCGCAATCAGACTTGTCGTGGAATTCGGTGGGTCGCGGCGTTGACGTCAAGCGATACCTAACCTGCGCCTCGCTGCGTGCGTCGGCGTTGATTAATTCCTACTAATATAATTTTATATAAGCAAATTAGAAATTCTAGCGTCACTCGCGACTGGGGCTAATGGTCCGCGGGATATCTCTACACCCCGTGCCGTGAGTGGCTAATTTAGCGCAGGCATGGCTGGATTACAGATTGTGCGAAAAGTTAAACAGGCCCGGAGCGATCGCGCCCAGACAAATAATTCCGCCTTGATCAGATGTCCGTTTTCGGCATCACAACTGTACGCGGCAACGAATGTCCGCTGGGGGCGCTCAGGTGCCAACTAACAATTATGGCTTATCCTGTTGCGCGACTGGGCCCGCATTATGAATTGAGACGATTCCGCTAGGCTGCGTAAAGCCTAGCTTCAATGCACTCGTCACCCGGACAAACACATTTGAACCTTTGGTTTTTCATTTTACAGGAAGGTACTTTTCGAACCAGGCAACGACGCGCTGCAGGGCGTCGGCGGCATTTTCCTTCTTGCGAAACCCATGTCCCTCGGCCGGGTAGTATATGGCCTCGGTGACCGTTCCGTTGGCTTTGACGCGTTCAGCCACCTCTTCAGCCTGGTTCTTCGGTACGCGAGCGTCATTCTCGCCTTGGAGGGTGAGCAGAGGCGTCTTGATGTTCTTGGCGTAGGTCAGGGGCGAGGCGGCGTCGTATAAAGCCTTATCCTTGACGGGATCGCCGAGAAGAGCGCGCTGATATTCGCGCAAGCCTGCGTCTCCATTTTCCCACATGGTGTACCAGTTGATGATCCCGAACTGCTGTACGGCGGCGGCGAAGACGTCCGGATATTTGCCTATTGCCATAAGGGTCATGTAGCCGCCGTAGGAACCACCGGTAATGCCGATCTTCTTCGCATCGACATATCCGGTGGCCTTGAGGAAATCGACGGCGGCCATCACATCTTTCAGATCGCCATTGCCGAGGTCCTTCTGATTGGCCAGCTGAAACGGCAGACCATAGCCGGTGGAGCCACGGAAGTTGGGCTGAATGACGATATAGCCTCGCGAGGCGAGGGCCGTGGTGTATTTCGAGAAGTAGTCCTGCGACTGGCCCGTCGGTCCGCCGTGCGGCATGACAATGGCCGGGTTCGAGCCGTCGCGCTTGAGATTAAAGGGGAGAGTAAGGACCGCGCTAATCGGCGTGCCGTCGAAGCTCTTGTAATGGACGATGCTGTTTTTCGGCAGATTGACCGGATCGAGGCTGGCGATCGCCAGCCGCGTCACGCGCTTCGCCGGCTCTGCCCCGGTCAGATCGATCGTCCAGTAGTCGAGCGGCGAATCTCCGGCGTCACGATTGACCAGAAGCTTACCCGTTATCGGATTAAAATTGCTTTGGGTCGACGTCGCCAGACCGACAAAGCCCGGATCGATGCGCAGAGGTGTCTCAGTCAGGGTGGCCAGTTCGACGCGATCCAGCGTACTGCGGCCGTCGGCGTTATTAGAGACTACGAGGTATTTCCCATCCGGAGAAAACTGCTGAGCCATCTGCTCCCAGGGCGTCGGCTTGAGGCGCTTCGTCTCACCCGTTTCGCGATTATAGATCAGCGCGTGGAACTGCCCCGTCCCGGCATTGGTGGAAACCGCCAGCCATTTGCCGTCCGGCGACACGTCCGCCACATAGGTCGCCTCGCTATCCTTCGATGGAACGGCTTGAACCGCCTTGCCCGTCGTCACCTCGATCAACCACGCCGTACCGGCAGAATCGTCCGAACGATTGCGATGAGCGACGATATGCCGGCCATCCGGCGTAAATCCGCTGACGAACCAGAACCAGTTACCGTCCTTTTCGTCGGTGAGGGTGCGCACCTTTTGCGTCGATAAGTCCATCACGGCGACGTTCGAGATGCTGCCGTCGCGCGGCCTCACAGAAAACGCCACCTGTTTACCGTCGGGCGACAATCGGGCACCGCGCTCGGTAATCTCCGGCGTATCGGTCAGGTTGACCACCTCGCCACCCGTGATCGGTAAGGCGTAGAGATCGAAGATTTCCTTGCCGTCTATGTCTGACAGGAAATAGACCGTCGCCCCGTCCGGACTGATGAACAGGTTGCTCTGAGGGTTTTCGGACTCGCTGAGTTGCACCGGCGTCATCTCGCCTTCGCTCAGTCGCCAGATATTGATCCGACCCGCGATATTGGTCGCCATCACGATATGTTTGCCGTCCGGCGTCCAGATAGCTTCGGGGGCGGCGCGCACGGCCGTCAAGTCGCGTAGAGGGACGGCTTTTGCCCCCGGATTGGACACAGAGATTACAGACTTCGGATCGGTGATGTCCCTGACCGGCGTAGCTACGGACTTAGCTTTCTGAGGCTTAGCGACCGCGACGGGGGCAAGTGCAAAGCCGGTTAGCAGCGCGGCAAGTGTGAAGGCATGAAGGCGCGCGGAAGGGCGAACGGGCATAGGAGCTCCGAAGGAAGATTTCAAAATGAGGGGAAATCAAAACGCGAACGCAGATATTTGAATTATCATGATACAGTGGTCGCTATTGCGCAAGCGTGTAATTCATCGCTGAGCGCCGATCCAACTGACTGTGTGGAAGATGGCTTTGGCCTCTAGCTAGTCATGACCGAGGGTCTTGAAAAGACTCCACCACCAGTTCTCACTTTTGTTCGTGGATGGCGCACCCGACAGGATTCGAACCTGTGACCTTTGCCTTCGGAGGGCAGGGGTTTAGTGATTTCCCGAGTTTACTGAAGATGGATTGAGGTGGATATTTTCTTTGTGAGTTAAGGGGTTTGCGTCTTTCGGCAAATCCGGGTAATCTCGGGAAATTACCCGTTTTGACCCGATTTTGCTTACCCCTTGCTTACCCGAAGGGGCGCATGTGAGTCCACTATGCCCAAGCTGTCCGAGTTCAAGATCACCAAGGAAGCCGTTGATGCGCTGCCTGCCACAGACGCTGTCTATTTCGACAGCGAGTTGAAGGGCTTCGGGCTTCGAGTGAAGAACGGTCGCAAAACCTACATCATCCAGTACCGGAACAGGGATGGCCGGTCTTGTCGCCTGACCCTTGGTCAGCATGGTGCGTTGACACCGAAGGAGGCCCGCGTAGAGGCTAGAAAACACCTCGGACAGGTGGCTACTGGTTCAGATCCGGTTCAGGAGGCCAGGCAAAGAAAACTGGCCGAGACTGTCGAGGAGTTGTGTGTCTCCTACATGATCGCAGTTCGGAACGGCTTGATCCTGGGCAAAGGGGGCAAGCCGAAGAAGGCCAGCACGATCTACACCGATGAAGGCCGGATCAAACGCCACATCGTTCCTCTGCTGGGCAAGCGCAAGGTCCGCGACGTCACTACGCCGGACATCAATAAGTTTCTACGCGATGTCATGGCCGGAAAGACGGCTGACGATGTGAAGACCGGGCCGCACGGACGTGCTATTGTTGAGGGTGGCGCCGGCACTGCTGCGCGCACCGTCGGCCTATTGGGAGGCATCTTCTCCTTCGCGGTTTCCGAGGGCATCATCGACCGGAACCCGTGCCAGGGAGTGAAGCGGCCGGCAGATAAGAAAGCCAAGGTCAGATTGACGCCCGACCACTACAAGGCCTTTGGTGCCGCGCTGCGGAAGTCGGACGAAGATGGGGAGTTCTGGCAGGTCACGACGGCTCTGCGGGCCATTGCGCTGTCCGGATGTCGCTATACGGAGATAACTAAGCTACAACCCCGCGAACTCGACGCAGAGGGGCACGCACTTCGCCTTCAGGACACCAAGACCGGTGAGAGCGTCCGCCCCCTCGGTCAGGCCGCAATAGACGTCCTGAAGCCGCGCGTCGGCAACACACACTATGTCATCTATGGCGTGAAAAGCCCTGAAGGTCCATATTCCGGTCTCCCCAAGGCCCTGAAGCGCGTCCTCAAGAACCTGCCTCCTCATTCGAAGAAGGACTTCCCACCTTTGACGTTGAAGGGGCTGCGTCACTCCTACGCCTCGGTGGCGGGCGATCTCGGCTATTCTGAAATTACCATCGCCGCCCTCATCGGGCACTCATCGGCGAGCGTGACGGGCCGGTATATCCATCATCTCGACGCAACTCTGATTGCAGCGGCCGATACGGTCTCAGCTTCCATCTGGAATTTCATGGAGCCGGCATGACGGATAAGCAAGAGCAAGTGATTCTGCGGCTGGTCTCTGGAATTTCCGACACTTTTTCAGCCGAAGATGCGCCGGTCATAACAACACCCGATCTAAGCGCACCAGAAAACGGAGAGTATGTGAATTTGGACTCACCCAACCCTCGATTCAGGGTGGATGGACCCATGACAAATGAACAGTTTGAAGCGTTGCGTAGGCACATAGAAGCTGACAATCCTCGCTTTGAAGACGTCTTGCAGTTCCCAATACTGGACAATATTATCAAGTGGCTCGCAGAGTGTGGACTGCCAGAGACGCTGTTTTATATTGCGGGGGATGACGGAATAGTCCCGTGCACGACACCCGATTTGATTTCAGCATTCAATGAAACTCCTCCTCATCGGAGGATTTTTGCGCATCATCTCTTGAACACTGAATTATCAAGTGGTTCAACTACCAAGCAAAATCATTTGAAAGAGGTAATAGTCGCCTTTCTTGCCGTACAAGGGCAGCTGGGAAAAGCGACGTATTCAAACGGTGAGGCGATGGCTTTGTGCATGGAAGTCGCAAGCTTGATTTCCACATGGCGCCGAATGCAGATGTCAACCAAAGCTGATGTCACTTCGACAGTGCTAACCGGTAAAAGGTCAAAACAAGCCACTCATTCAGGTGGTGTAAAACGCGGCAATCAGAAGCGTGAAGAAGCCGAGATGTGGACGGATCGTGCCCTTCCTCTGGCAATCGAAATTAGAACCAGCCAGCCGCACATTTCGCAAAAGGACCTAGCTGGTAGCATCGTCGCGAACTGGAAAGGTGCCAAAAGCGTCTTACCTAACCAGGAACGTATAGCTCAATGGATTAGGGCCCAAGAGAGGGCCAGTGACCCAACGAAGCGCATACCGCCGAAGCAGAAACGAAATTAACTAGCTAACGGTTTTCCAATTGGGAAAACTTGGGATTATTAGAGGGGTCGTCTTCAACTTGGAGCGACCACTATGAGCGCCAACATATTGAAAAATAGGCCACTTCGCCGTGACGAAGCAAGCCGATATCTTCACGAAGCATATGGCATAACGCGATCACCGCGAACGCTGGCAAAATACGCTACGATTGGCGGCGGGCCTCGTTTCCGCCATGCCGGCCGCTTCCCCTTGTACGACATTCCCGAATTGGATGCGTGGGCTTCAAGCCTGATGTCGGGCCTCAAATCATCCACCAGCGATGTCGGGGAGGCTGCGTAACAACATGACCTCCAAACACGAAACCCGCCACGCGGGCGACGTGACGGGCTCGAAACTTGGTGTTCAGCTTGCCGGCCAGAACAGCGGAGACAATAGCCCCAACGTCACTTTTGTTCAAGGTCTGATTGACCTCCGCCAATTTCACGAGCGCAAGGCTCGTGTGCTGTTCCGAATGGCCGGCGCTGCTGAGACCGCCGAGGATCGTCGCGTTATCACCGGTCAGGCTCAGGTTCACCTCGCCGCCGCCCGCACCGTGGCGATTGGAGGTGCATTCTAATGGATGCGCCTACCGAATTTCAATCCATCGAGCCAGTCTATGACGCCGTTTACGGCCTCATGGGCTTGGCCATGATGTGGCCCGGTGATGTGATCCCGCGCTATGCCGATATGTCGCCGGAGCTGTTTCCCGATGCCCTGACTGCGGCAATGTGGCAGGCAATCATTGACGCTCACAAAGCCGGTCACCGGCCCGCGCCGCCGCTCATTGCGCAGCGAATGTCCGGCAGCCCGGATTTCGCCGCATTGGGTGGCGCCGGCTTCCTGATCACCCTCATCGACCGGGCCACTGCGCCGGACCACGCTGAGACCTATGCTGAGGTCGTAACGCGGGGGTGGCAAGGGCGCCGACTGTCCACATTGATTGCCTCTGTGGGCGATGTCACTGCTGATCCTTTGAAGGCGTTGCAAAACATTAAGTTTGAAGTCGAAGCAATTGAACGGCATGGGAATTATATAGGTCGCGGAATTGACCTGATCTCTGCCGCCACGGCTTATCTGGATGAATTGGACAGCGGGCGAACGCGCGGCCTGATGACCGGCCTGACCTGCATCGATCGTCGGTTGGGTGGGCTGAAACCAGGCGCTCTTGTCGTGCTCGCTGGTCGGCCTTCAATTGGCAAGACAGCCCTTGCCAGGAATGTGCTTCACGGTGCGGCCGTGCGGACGTATTGCTGACTAGCCGCGGGCGGGAACTTCTTCGTCTGGTGGGATAAAAGGACATTCGGAAACCGCCCTATCCCCTGCGAAATAACGCGGTTTATCGGGATCAGGCTCGATGGCCCCGACGCTGTTAATACAGCGAGAAAACAGCGTGGAGGGGATAGGCGTCGTAACTGATAATACGGTTGGAAGACGGTTGTAGTCATCCCGGCGCCAATATCCTGTAGACGAGATTGCGGCATTTTATAATCCCAGGACAATGCTCGTGTCAGAACCAGTTAACTCGCTTCATTCTGGAAACCCGTCGACTCGTAAAGTGATCGCTCATGTTCCCACAGCAGTAGACTGATTTTTGCGTATGGTGGCTGCGAAAGAACTCTGAAATTTGCGTTCACCCCGCTTCCTGCTAAACCGGAGCGATAGCGGGAGGGTTTGCAGTGATTCCAAAAAAGCGGCAGCGTCGTATCTATCAGTGGAAGGTAGAGTTTCGCGCGTTTCCCAGCGAAGCGGCAAAGAGCGGTAAGACGACCAGCTTGGACGAGTACGTCGGCGTTCTGGAGGCAGAACTCGGCCGAGGTCGGGCGCGTTGGTACCTCGGGTCAGAAAGCAAGCCTCTCGATGTCGGCGATGCATCGCAGGATGAAAAAAATCAGATATACATCGCTGAAATTCGGCGCGAAAATCCGAAGGGCTACATAGCTATTCTCTTTAATAGAGGAGACCCCAGCGCTAGCAATCCGGTATTCCTAAATCCTGTCTCCAACCAAACACGGGAATCAAAGGCGGACCCCGCTGAGAGCCTTGGGTGGTCTGCGCACTTACTTATCGCTACCACCCAAACCGATGGGAAGCACAAAGCCTGCCTTGAGCAGATGCACCATGTGCCCAGTGATCTGCTGATGAATGCGCTAGATAGGATTGTCACGCGAGCGTTGGAGAACAACCCGCACTACACGTATGAAAAGACAATAAGTAAGAAGATAGAGCATAGAGACTACAGGCCGCGTATGGACGTATATAAGGTTCCATCGGTAGATTTGCTTCAGGACATTAAAGATGGAACGTTAAGCAAGATTAGTCTTGTGAAGAAAATACCAAAATACCAAGGTCCGGGTGCTGAGGACATGATCAAGAGGCAGAATCAGCAAGTAGTAATTTCTGTGTCCCCTGAGAAAGATAAGGGGAAAGTGCAGGCTCTGGTTAATGGAATTATAAATTACGCTAAGCAAAATGAATTTGAATCAATCCACTTTAAGGTGGATGATCTGCCCGGTGGAGGAACTGGAACGCCGTCAATAAACGTAGATTCGGGCAATGCTTTCGATCAGCTTTACGTTCGATCCCTTGTAATTGATGGCTTTACAAACGATTTGCTGCAATGCTACACCGAAATTTGCGACCCAATCGTCGACAGAATGGTTGCGATCATCGAGAACGCCGGAAAATGGAAGTGACATGTGGTTCATCAGCCAAATCCTCGTTCCGTGCAAATATCTCGCGATAAAAGAGGGGCGAGGACTATTTGAATCTAAAGCAGTCTACGACTTCATACTCCCCTTGGCCGCTACTGCGGTAACCGGGGGGTTCACGTCGTACATTGGTCAGAAGCTTGCTATCCATGCACATCCCGGCTTAGCGGGCAGCTTATCGGATTTGCTCGCGCTTTTGATTGCGTTTTATATGGCGGCGCTCGCTGCGGTCGCCACTTTCACGCGCGAAGGGATCGATAATCCCCTGCCCGGAGAGGGGGCAGAGATAAAGAGGTGGAACAACGACGCCAGTGAAAAGCGCTGGACCCCACTTACATATCGGCAGTTTATTTCATACTTGTTTGGTTATTTATCGTTCGGCTCCCTTGTAGCCTTTGGATTGCTGCTCTTTCTTACGAAAGGCTGGCCTTATATCGAGAAGAAGGTTTCAACGGTATATAAGGTAGATGCGGTTTGGTTTGCGACCGCGGACGCCACATGGTTCCTTCTGATCTCATTTCTTTTATGGCAACTAATCTTCATATCGTGCCTTGGCATTTATTTCCTCGCTGAGCGAATGCAAAATCTTTCCCCGCAAAACCCCGAAACCTAGTCACTATTTGCGAACGTGCCTCCGCTGGCAGCGGTGTTGGCCGTTATCGCCGCAGTTCCGATTTTGGATGATGTGGTGCGAGCGTGACGTGATGCCAACAAGATGAAATTTGGATGGTGAAAATGCGCTGTGCCAGAGGATATGTCTTACTGCGAGGTAGGCTTCAGCCCGCAGGGAAGACAATCTCCACGTTCGTTTGCCCATAACTTTGCACATATGGCCCACATTGCTGAAGTGCCAGAAGTGCGCGTTTTCCAGATGCAGAGATGAGTGGTTCGGATATCGCTCCGTCCTGTTGGTTAAGTAGTATAGGCGGCCCGCTGACATTTCCCATAGCCGAAAAACTGACCTTGAGTGTGACCGGCAGGGCTTCGCCACCGAGCTTAAGCCAACACGGCTCAATTACTTTCCATAGGTCCGATCGAGCTTGCACACTTCCATCCGACTTGCCGGGCAGGCTGCTTAGAGAGGTTTGCCTTACTTCTGAATCTCCTCGTGGGGCGATGAGAGGAGGGGCGGAATTTCCGGCTGATGCGATAGCCTCTTTAGGCGCGCTTGCGACTGACTTATCGATTTCCGCTACTTGAGAAGCCTCTGTGGTAGTCGTCTGAATGTCTGGCGCCTGTTGCCTTACATCCAGGGAGGCGTGCGAGGTTCTTGTGGTATCGGGTGCGACCTGAAGAACCTCGATAACCATGCCCTCTGCCGTTCCGCGTGAAGACGCAAGCGTATAGCTTGAGGACAAACTGGATGTTCCGCCAAGCTGGCCGTGTTCTGCCCAGGATAAAAAGAAGAGCATGTGAAATGCCGTAGATAGACAGAGCACAGCAACACCTGTGCGGTGCTTGCCCAGGGTGTTAAAGCAATAGCGGGTAGTGTTTACGATTGAGAGCATGGGTGCGTTCAGACCCTATGGCGTTTTGGTCGCCTGCGTCCGGTTGCCGGATTTGTCGTATGTATAGGTAACGACCGTCCCATTGGGGTAGGTGACCTGAATGACGCGCCCTTGAGTATCATAGACGTAAGCTGTCGTGCCTGCGGTTGCGCTCCCGGACCACAAGGCGGCAAGAGACATGCTTACTAAGGCAATGCGACGTGCTGAGATTTTCTTGGACATAGCCTTCCCCTCGTTAATAGTCCTCAAAGTAGCGCAATGCGCTAAACTGGCAACAAGAATTCTTCTCTAAGCTGAAAAGTGGGTTGTGGGCGCGCGCTATTCGTGTTTCGATGGTGCCGGGTGCGAGCGTGACGGCGCTAATGCAGGGGGAAAACATGACATTCAGATCGGTGACGTTGGCCAGCGCGGCTACCATTGCGCTCATGTATACGTTCTGCGGACCTGCCTACGCGCAATATCCTACAGCCCCCACGCCGCCGGTGGATGCTGCGATTGATGCGAATGGAGTGGACCTGATCAACAAAACCCGGCGATCTCAAGGGGCATCTTTAGGAATCGGTGCGGATGGCTTGAGAACAAGTTTCTCTGACTTCCTGATTAGAGATAATTGGGTTTGGACGCTTAATGCTAGCGGATCTTTATATACAATCAGCATTGACGGGGTTTCAGAGCAATTCACCCTTAGTTTCGGCACCTTTACGGCTGTTCAGCCGAATGGATCAAAGCTGGAAGTAGGTAGTTCTCCTAACACGTACCTATATACCTCGTCGGATGGAACGCAGATTACATTTGACGGAACGCTCACAACCGCAGGCCTCGGACTCTTTTACACTGCTAACAAAGGTGTCGCAGTAAATGCTCTGCGCCCGGATGGCGAAATACTCTCATTAAAGTGGTTGAGAGAGACAACGACGACCCAAGCCGAGCCCGGCGCTCCAGCATTCACCAGCACCACGGTCACATTGAGGTCTGTAAGCAGTTCGAAAGGATACTTACTTTTTTACGAGAATGGCGTGAAGGCCATAAACTCAGCCGTGGATTATTGTAACCCGAGCGCGACGTCCTGTCCCGGCCTAACCCAAAACTGGCCCTCAATGTCGTGGTCATATCCAGCTGGGGGAGGAGTGATCGTCAGTACATCGGACGGTAGATCCGTCACATATAATGGACTGGGAGACAGTTCAGCCAAGACGACTACCTTCGCGAATGGAGCAGCGGAAACGTTCACTGTAAGTGGCAATACAGCGACGTTCACCAATGGCGTTGGGACGTGGAACTATGTGTGGTCGACCAGCGGTTCGACGGTAACAGCGACGGTGACTGACCCGCTCAGTCGCACGCGCTCAGTGACATACAATTCGACGCAAAAGAAAATTCTGACCGACACGAATGCGCTGAATCAGACCAAGAGCTATCAATATGACAGCTTTGGTCGTGTAACGCGGGTTACCCAGCCAGAAGGTAACTATACGCAATTCACCTACGATGGCCGTGGCAATGTCATTAATGAGCGCGTCGTCGCCAAACCCGGGTCGGGCCTGTCCGATCTCGTTACCGTCTACGACTATGACGCGGCCTGTGCAAATCCGAAGAAATGCAATAAACCCAATAGCGTAACGGACGTGGCAGGCAAGGTTACAGACTACACCTATAACGCCAATGGTTTTGTGAAGTCTGTCAAGTCGCCTGCACCTTACGCCGGCGCGGTCCGGCCGGAAACGCGCTACGATTACGCTTCTGTTGCCACCTTCTCCAAAGACAGCGGGGGGGCGTTGGTGCAAACGGGATCGATATGGAAACTGTCCAAGGTGTCGACCTGCCGGACATTGGCGTCTTGTGAGAATACGGCGGATGAGCTGGTTACCGAATATTCCTATGCGGGCTCCATTCACGCCGACGTCACGACCATTACGCAAAGGTCGGGCGACAACACCCTGATCGCGACCACGACGCTGACCTATGATATGTTCGGCAACGTCACCAGCACGAATGGCCCATTGGCGGGTGACGGCGATAAGACAGTCTATTTCTATGATGCCATGCGCCGGACGACCGGCTCGGTCGGCGGTGACCCGGACGGCGGCGGCGCTCTGTCTTCACGCGCACAACGCATCACTTACGACAATATGGCTCGGGTTAGTAAGGTCGAAACCGGCGTGGCCGCTGCTCAGACCGATGCCGCGCTGGCAGCGATGTCGGTGATTAGCAAGCTGGATACGACGTATGATGGCATTGGTCGCGTCACCAAAAGCCAGCAGACCGTTTATGCGCCCGGTAACCCCGATGGAAAGATTGTCGGCTTGAGCCAGGCAACCTACGACACTGCCAACCAGCTCACTTGTTCGGCAGAAAGGCTGAACCCCGGTACGTACGGGAGTTTGCCCCCGTCGGCCTGTACGCATGCGTCGCCGGGAACTTCAGGTTATGACCGCATCGCTTCCTATGTTTATGACAATCTGGGTCGGGTAACGAACGTGCGGACGGCGGACGGTACGGGAGATTATTCCGATACATCATCGACTTTTACGACCAATGGCGCTCTGCAAACCCTGGTCGATGGCCGTGGCAATAAAACCACCTACGAATATGATGGCTTCGATCGCCAACTGAAGGTCCGCTATCCGGAAGCATCGAACGGCGCGGTGAGTTCGACGACGGATTATGACGGCGTATCTTATGACATCTATGGTCGAGCGACGACGATACGACGTCGGGACAGCCAAACCTACACGATCGGGTACGACGACCTGCATCGTATGGTCTCGACGTCGCTGGGCGATGCGATCAGTTACAACAATATGGGTCAGAAGACGTCGATCAGCCGTAGCGGGCAGTCTGTCTCATGGGGGTATGACGGCTTTGGTCGTGTCTCTTCGGAAAATACCAACGGCCTGACCATGTGGTATCAGTATGATGTCGCGAACCAGCTAAAACGCGTTACCTGGCCGGACGGCTTTTTTGCTACCTACGATTACAACGATGGCGGCATGCCGACCTATGTGCGCGAATACGGCGCTACAGATCTGGCAGCGTACAGCTACGACAATTATGGCCTGACCACGATCGCGCGTGGCAATGGCACCTCCACCTCGTTTGATCGAAATGCATCGCTTCTATTAAAGACGCTGACAAACAATGTGGCGGGCACCGCGTATGATAATGCGTTCGACCTGACCTACACGGATTCAAACCAGATCAAGAGCCGAACCTTATCGAACGCTGCTTTCGAATGGACCGGAACGCCCGCGCCGACAACGAGCTATGCGCACAACGGTCTTAACCAGATGACGTCAGTCGGAGCCGGTGCCATCGGCTATGATCTGCGTGGCAATCTGAACTCTGACGGCTGGACGACCTATGGCTATGACATCCACAACCGTCTGACGGGGCTGTCCTCTGGTGCCAGCCTGTCCTACGATCCTGCGGGGCGCCTGTGGCAGGTTATCTCCGGAGCCAGTGTAACCACCCGTTTCCTGCATAGCGGTTCGGTAGTTGCGGGTGAGTACGATGAAAACAACAACATTCGGCGCCGTTACGTTCATGGCCCGGGCACTGATGAGCCGCTGGTCTGGTACGAAGGTGCCGGCACAGCCACCCGGTATTATCTCCTGTCGGATGAACGTGGCTCAGTCGTCTCGGTGACCGACAATACTGGTAGTCAAAGTGCGACAAACACCTATAATGAGTTCGGTGTGCCCGGTGCCACTAATGTCGGGCGTTTCCAATACACCGGTCAGATGTGGATGCCGGAAGTCGGCCTCTACTACTACAAAGCGCGCTTCTACTCCCCGACGATCGGCCGCTTCCTCCAACCTGATCCGATGGGCTATGACGATGGCATGAACCTCTATGCCTATGTGGGTAACGATCCGGTCAATTTAAGCGATCCAACTGGGTTGGCTGCTGAATACTATCGGCGGTACGACGACGAAGTTACTGAAGTTGTAGTTAAGGGGGAGAAGAAGAAAAACGACAAGTGTCCGAGTGGGCTAACCTGCCTATCATCATTGGAGCTAAGACCGGAAATTATCAACCCCGCGGATGAGATTATTGAGGTGGTGATAAATGCTAGGAAAAGCAGAGTTGAGATTAAAATTGGACACGGGAAGCCGATATACATTACATCAAGTGAGCTTTGTGAGTTCGCGTTAGGAACGATAGGGGCCGATCCGACTCAGATCCTGTTAGATTTGGTCATTGGCGGCGTGGTAGGACATGTGGTTGGAAATACATCTGGTACAGTGATGGCGAAAGTCCTAGATTCCGGTCCCGTGATAGGATCACGAGTTGGTCGATCAGCAATGGTAGGAGCTCGAGTGGGAAGAGTTGCTGGGCCACTTGGCGCCCTTGCTGGTGGCGCGGCGGCTCTATATTTTAAGCGCGACATAGAAAATGCCATAAAAGGAATTTGCAAATGACGGAGAAATTGCACTCATTCGTCTCTAGATGTAACTTAGCGCTTATTATTGCGTCTCAGATATTATTTCTTTATTTTTCAATTTATTATGTATACGCCCATGTGGATGGAGAATTGCTTAGAAACGCTCTCTATCTACTATTTGTATGGATTGCATTTAATGTAATTTCCTCATTTAGGTATTATCGGAAGGTGATTATTTCACTTTCTGAGGGCGAGTAGTCAATATTGTGGGGAGGGGAGGCGCTCGAGCGTAAAGTCGATGGCTAGCCGCTCACTAGCGCTTCCGGCGATTTATGCCCCGCTATTGCGACGACCCAGAACACAAGGCCCGCAAGCGCGCCTAGGGCCACTATCCACCCGCCCAAAACGAGAAAATCCAGCCACCCGGCTGCCGTGCGTGCACCACTGGAATGGACCGCAACGCCGTTTGCCTCGTCCTTGAACGGACCAAATAACATCTCTATGGCAACCCACGGAATAAGCGTTGAAATCACGCCGATGGACGCTGAATAGGAGGGTGTGGCTTTAACGAAGTGCCGCAGGGTCAAATATGAGGGCAGGCCCACAAAAAACATCAACGGGTAAAGTACCGCGTAAAGATAAATGGCTGCGGACTTGAACGCCACCGCGGCATTTGAAGGCGACTGTCCGTCGAATGGATACATCCAGCCAAATCCTGCCGCTACTACAAAAGGAGCCGCCAAGAACGCCAACAGCACGCGCCAGATGGGCGGGAAGCGACGATCTCGTCTCACGGGCAACTCAATCAAAATTCATCTGACGAACCCCATCCGCCGCAGCAGTCCAAGTAGGGCTGTGATGGCCGGTGTGTCCGGCTGGCACGACGCCTCATCGAAATGGAAAGTGGCGTCAGCGTCCATCATATGCGGGGTGTTCGCCCGCCACCACTGAGCCACTTCTGGAGACTTTGCGTTCAGAGCCTCAAGTGCGGAGCCAACATAGACGAGGTAGCCAACTGAGTACCCCGGCTTGCGTGTCAGAACTTCTTCGACCGCCATTCCCAAAAGCCTCTTATCGGCAAGCGGCAGAGTCAACCCGATCCACTCGTCCCTGACCCATTCGGGTGCTTCACCGGCAGGCCGGCGGACAATTTTGACAGATTTCGGCATATCCCACTCCCCCTGAGTTGAATATTACCTATCGCGCTCCGAAGGAATCTCCAATGCCCTTTCCTTTGGAGCCTAAGCAGGCGGGCCGGATTTCTCCAGCCCTTTGGTGTCGTGTCCGAGTGTGATTTAGGCAGCAGCCTCTGGTCGATAGTGCTCCAGCAGGATCAGCCGCCATTCCTCAGGCATGACGTTTAACGCTTCAAACGCTGGCGAGACATTCGTGCCCATGTGCTGCTTTTCATAGGCTTGGTACATCCCCTTCAGGTCTTCGTTATCAAGGTCGTGGTAGGCACCGATGCTGAACAACTCGACCGTTGCGGCAAGATAGCGATCATAAGCCGTGCCCCACTCACCGTTGGGCGTCTTTTGCGCAGTAAAGTCGTCCCGGTTGCTCAAAGCCTCCAAGCGGGCAAAAGCAATACGGTGGGCTTCAAGCGCAGAGATAAAACGTTCGGAGGGCTCAATCGTGAGCATCTCCGGTTTCACGAAAGCCCTTGCCAAAGCGGCAATCAGCATTGTCGGCAACTCGATTACTTCCCGCAGTGTGCTGCTGTACCCCCATTTGAACGATCCGGAGCATGTCACGGCGGCACTGAGGGCGATATTTGACACGTGATAAAGAAAGTTTCTGAAAATTAGCGACTTGATGGATTTGCAGCACAGGAGCCATCCGGTCGTATCGACCGTTTACGACCGGATGCGCATAGTTAATTCACCGCATGGGGTCCGGGTCACGCATCCCCCCGCCCAGTGAACGGCCGTACGCGGAATGATAGCCCCAGCTTTCCCCCGAAGCTGGGGCTTGTCGTTTCTAACGGTTGCTTAAATAGACTGTATTAATGCGAAATTTGGCTTGAACTCGCCCGGAAGCTGAGTCCATCATTGGTAGCCGGATGCGGCATTATCAACCAATGGGAGGCTTAAATGATACGGAGTGTATTCATCCGCTTGCGCATGTTCTTGGTCGCATTTGCCGCGCTTATGGCAATAAGCGCGGCAGGGCCAGTTTTCGCGCAGGTAACTTACACACAAAGTGAAATTGAGGAGCAAGCCGCCGTTGTCCAAACGGCATGGGAAGCCTATTTAGCGGCCGAGTCTGAATTTTTGAGCTTTGACTATAGCAGTAAAGTCGCTGAAGCTTATTCGGATTATCAACAGGCTTTATCGGGCTGTGTTGCGAGCGATCCTCATGAAAATACAGACTGTAGAGAAGGGCATCTTTTAGACTACAACCAAGCTCTAAATAATATAGATTCGGAGTGGTCAGGTTTGTACTTCGCTGTGCAAGATGCATCGGGTGCCCACGGCGTTGAGGTTGCTTTGCTGAATTATATGCAGCAAAACGCTGCGTAAAAATAATATTTAAATTAACACATTCAAACTGCTCTGGCCTTTTAGGGCCAGAGCAGTTATTAATTTCTACTCTTCTTCATTGTCCTCTACGTCGAAGCCTTCGATATCCTCGCCGCCCTCGGCCGGGTCTTCGGCGGGGTCGTCGAGCTCCTCATCGTCCAACTCGTGCTCTTCGATCTGAGTGTCCTGATCATCGAGTGTGTTGACAGGGTCAGCGTCGTCAACGCGGCCATTGTCAGCATAAGCCGGGGTGTTTTGTGCGGTCATGATAAGTCCTCCTGAGCAGAGGATATGCTGGACGACGTAAGCGAACGTTGCGGGAGGTGATGCCCTTCGTAAGGATGTGGCGGCGACAACTGGACAGGTAATATCTACGTGGGTGAGGAGGCTGCCGAATGGGCGGAGGTAGGCAAAGAAAAACCCCGCCGAAGCGGGGCTTTTTGGCTAGGCACACTCAGCCTTTGTGAGTTGCATATCATCGATTGGCTCATCAATATCCTGAAGCGCGCGCATTACGAGTTCATGGTGAGACTTGATCAGGAGTAAATAGGCGCGGGTGCCCTGCATGGGTCGTGACCGCCCTTGCTCCCACTGTTTCAATTGATCTAGGCCGAAACCGAAGGTGCGCGCGAAATCTCGCTGCGACATGCCAGTGACAGCTCTGATTTCTTTCACATCCATTTCGGGCGGCACGTGCAGCTTAAAGGGCTGGGCCTCGCCACGGGCGACAGCCAGCGCTTCCGTCAATCCTTCATGGATTAGATCGAATGCCTTATTGCTCATGCTGTTGCTTCCACTTTCAACGGAGACACGCGTTTTGCGTAAGCCTCCACAATTTGTTCAGTCATCCCTTTTAGGGCGTTCCGGTTCGCTTTTGACAGATTGATGCGTTCGCTTTTGGCAAACACGGCAACCAGAAATATTGGCATATTCAAGCCGGTAAAGAACGTTACCACGCGCGCTCCACCACTCTTGCCTTTGTTGTTTGCTCCGATGGCTATGCGGATTTTCCGACAACCTCCAGTGCCTTCGATTACATCACCCGCCGTAGGGTCGCACGATATCATATCGATGAAATCGTTGATTTCCTCGGCAGTCAGACCGGCCTTTTCAGCCGACCTACGGAATGAGTTAAGCTCGCAAACCGTATGCATTCCGTTAATGTATGTAAGTTACGCACTCCGTCAAGCAACTTTATGGCAGCTATGCGGCATATTTGCGATTGTGGGCAAACTACAACATTCGCTTCCGATAATGCTGATTCTGCCAACCAGGAGAGTGTTCCCCCTTCTTCACCCCGCTCGATCTGCTCATCCATAGCCTGATTGGCATAGACCATGGGGGTGCAGGTACGCCGACGCCTCGGTACGAGAGCAACCGCGAGCAGCCATCGTCTCGCTGTCCGCCCCGACAATCTACCGTTTAGTGAAGGCGAGGGAATTTCCAGAGCCGTTTCCTCACGAACAACCGTGTCGCTTGGGAGCAGCAGGACGTCGTTAGGCGGATGATGTCCAAGCGCTTCCGTGAAAGGCCGAAATACGGAACGATTAAGAGTGAGGCCGGCAAGAGCACCGAGGAGGTGTTCAGCGAGGGGTATACGGCCTTTGGGGAGCGACTCCCGATGCATCTTGCTCCCTATCGTAAGGATCGTCTCCGGAAGTTGTGGGTAGACGGTTGGAAGCAAGCAGAAATCGATATGTTCGGTGAAGGACTGAGGGAGTGATAACCGCTAAAGGCCAGCGGTGGGTCCGCTTTCAGCAACGGACGACGAACCAAGCTGCGTTTCCGCTTTGCTTACCCCTTGCTTACCCAGCCATATTTGGGAGGGGTACTTTTTTCCGCAAAGCCTTATGAGGCCTGGCGCACCCGGTGCGATTCGAACGCACGACCTTTGCCTTCGGAGGGCAACACTCTATCCAGCTGAGCTACGGGTGCCCTATGGGGCGCAGACCATGCAGAGCGCGGTCGCGCGGAACCTAAGCTAAACTGTCAGGGCGCTCAATGGCAAAAATGCCCGGCGCTTCCCTTTTCCGTTCATAAGGCCAGGCGATATTGGGCAGTAAGGGCTACAAGGCGGCCGCCCTGACCTGATCAGAAGGCTGTTGTCGACACTCTGACGATTACCATCGGATGCAGGTCAACTGTACGGGTCGTCAGACTCACCACGCCACGGGCAAAGCCTGTGACCGCCGTCATCGGCCATCTATCATCAGATTCGATGGGCACAGTCTAATGGGTAGGTTATACCGCTGGGCCTGTCTCCGCAGGCCGGTGGGGGAATACCAAAAAAATCGCCATTCACGGTTATGTGAAATTCAACCTATCAGGGAATCGCTTATTTTCGCTCTTGCATCTCTCCAAGGTGCGCTTCAGTGGCCCCCGACTCATGCCCCACCAATCCGGGTCGGGGGTCATTCATTGTCCGAACGCACGGACTGAAACCGGAGAGACTTGCGCCCTCATTTGCCTTTTGCCGTATCGTGGCTTGACGCGCGCTGCCCTGTGCTGATGAAGTAAGGCCTAAAGATCAGGGAGAGCAGGGCAGCATGCAGCGGCGTGATTTTCTTCTGTCGGCCGTCACGGGCGCGGCAGCCGTGGGTGCGGGCCGTGCTGTGGCGGCCAAGCCCAAGGCGCCCCTTGTATCCGATCGCGCCTATATGGCCGGTCTCCTGCAAAAGATCGCCGAGCCGGTGCTGTCGAACATGGCGAAGGGCGAACTGAAAAAGAACTTCGCACTGGAGGTCAGTCCGACTTGGGACGGCCGCGACCGCCATGTTGCCTACATGGAGGCCTTTGCGCGCCTGATCTCCGGGGTCGCGCCGTGGCTGACCCTGCCGGAAGATGACACGGCTGAGGGACGGGTGCGCCGCAAGCTGACGCAGGATGTGCTGCAATCCTATGTCCATTCGGTCGATCCGCAGAGCCCCGACTACCTGCTGTGGCGTGGACACGGGCAGGCGCTGGTCGACTCGGCTTACTTCACCAATGCCCTGATGCGCGCGCCGAAACAGTTGTGGGAGCCGCTGGACGCCACAACCCAATCCCGCATCGTCGCCGAGATCAAGGGACTGCGGCGCATTTCTCCGCCCTATACCAACTGGCTGTTGTTCGCCGCCATGAACGAGGTCTTCCTGCTGATGATCGGCGAAGACTGGGACCCCATGCGTGTCGACCTGACGATCAAGAAGATGGAGGAATGGTATGCCGGCGACGGCTGGGTGGCCGACGGCACGAAATTCCATTTCGACTATTATAATGCCTACGTCATCTACCCGATGCTGGTCGAAATTCTTGAGGTGCTGGCGCGGCTGAAACCGGCCTTCAACAATCTCCGGCCAGAGATTGAACTGCCGAAATGGCAGAAGCGCATGCAGCGCTATGGCGAGCATCTGGAGCGCTTCATCTCACCTACCGGCACCTATCCGCCGATCGGTCGTTCGCTGACCTATCGTACGGCGGCGTTTCAGCCGCTGGCGCTTCTGGCCTGGCGCAAGGCCTTGCCGTCTAAACTCAGCGAAGGGCAGGTGCGGGCGGCCCTGACCGCCGTTCACCGCGCCATCTTTACCGAGGCCTCGAACTTCACCGCGGACGGTTACCTGACCATCGGCTTTGCGGGGCATCATCCGGAACTGGGTGACTGGTATTCCAACAACGGCAGCATGTACATCACATCAGGCGGTTTTCTGGCGCTGGGCCTGCCCGAAAGCGACAGCTTCTGGACCTCGCCCACCGAAGACTGGACGCAGAAAAAAGCCTTTTCCGGCAAAGGCTTCCCTAAGGATTATCCCGTTGACTATTAAGACCATCGGGAAGGTGCTGGCCGTAGCGCTGATACTATGCGGCGCGTTTCCGGTGGCGGCGCAAACGGCCAAAGCTCCCGAGGCGATCGACCGCGTGTGGGCCGGGCACAGCGCCCGCTTTGCCCTTACGGCGACCAAAACGCATCTGTACGTCGCCTATTACGACGCCAACCGGCAATTGACCGTTGCGCAACGCCCGACCAACAATCCCGCGCACTGGGTCTATCATAAGGTCGATACCTGGCTCGGTTGGGACAGCCACAACTACATCGCCATGGCGGTCGATCGCGCGGGGGCGGTGCACGTGGCTGGCAATATGCATGTCGATCCGCTGACCTATTTCCGCAGCGACGCGTCGGGCGATGTGCGCACCTTGAAGCGTGTGCCGGTCATGGTCGATGCCGCGCGTGAAGCGCGCATGACCTATCCCGTCTTCCTTCACGATGCCGAAGGACGGCTGGTCTATAAGTACCGTGACGGGTCGAGCGGGCGGGGCAACGAAATCTACAACGTCTATGATGAGGCCGCCGGAAGCTGGGCCGCGTTGACCGCCGCGCCGCTGGTGGATGGCGAAGGCCAGCGCAACGCCTACTTCGTCGGACCGGTGCTGGGGCCGGACGGCTGGTTCCATATCGCCTGGGTGTGGCGCGACTCGCCGATGGCCGAGACCAATCACGACCTGTCCTATGCCCGCAGCCGCGATCTGGTTCGCTGGGAAAAGGCCGACGGTTCGCTGCTGCCCCTGCCGATCCGGTTCAGCGACACCGAAATCGTCGATCCGGTGCCGGTCAAGGGCGGCCTGATCAACAACAATACGGTGCTCGGATTCGATGCACAGGGGCGGGCGACGATCACCTATCACAAGTACGACGCCGCCGGTAATACGCAGATCTGGTTGGCGCGCCGCGAAGGCAAGGTATGGAACCGTAAGCAGATCAGCGCTTGGTCGAACTATCGTTGGGACTTTGGCGGCGGCGGGTCGCTGAACAGCGAAATCTTCGTCGATGGCGCGCGACCGGGTGAGGCAGGGCGCCTGATCGTGCCGGTGGTGCGGCTGGCACAGGCGCTGGAATTCGTGGTGGACGCGCAAAGCCTGCGTCCGATCGAAGAACGCAAGGTGCAGAGCGTCAGCGAACGCGCCGCCGTCCGCCTCGGCATTGCTGACGCCAAACGGGTCAGCACCGTGCAGGCGAAGGGGCCGGACGGTCACGTCTATACGCTGGCTTGGTCGACCCTGCCGCCGAATCGCGACCTGCCGCAGGCGCGTATCCCGGAGCCGTCCGATCTTGTCCTGCTCCACGATATCGCGCAGGGGTTCCGGTAGCCGTTGGCGCACGCCGCCAAAAACTGCGTGAATTTTTTATTAAGTTCCGGCGCGCCCGCCGCGCGGTGGCGTCCCTTGGCTTGAGAGGGCGTGCTGTATGTCCTCGGACCAAGGGGATACTGGCATGAAAATATCGACCAAACTGATGCTGATGGCTTCGGCCATGGGCCTGGGTTTCAGCGTGGCCGCGCCCGCCGTGCAGGCGCAGGACGCCAACGCCAATGAAGCCGCCGCCAAGGATGGCGGCCATGTGACCGAAGTCGTCATCTACGCCAACCGCGCCACCGCGGCGGCGGCGCAGATGAAGAGCGACAACACCATCAGCGTGATGTCGGCGGACGATCTGGAGCACACCGCCGTGCACAACGTCGCCGAAGCCCTGGCCCTGCTGCCGGGCGTCACCGTGACCAATACCGGCAACTCCTTCTTCGGCGGCGTCGACGGCGCCTCGCGCGGCGAAGGCATGTTTGTGGGCGTGCGCGGCATGAACACCGAATTCACGCTCGCCCTGATCAACGGCGTCAATGTGGCGCAAGGCATGCCTTATTCGCGTCAGGTTCAGCTTTCGCTCCTCCCGCCGTCGGGCCTGAAGACCATCGTCGTCAACAAGAACTCGACCGCCGAAATGGATGGCGACGCCATCGGCGGTACGGTCGATTTCCGCACCCCCTCCGCCTTCAGCTTCCGCGACGGCTATGCCTCGATGGCCGTGTCGGGCCGCGTCGAAAGTCGCGCGCGCGACTATGGCGAAGACGGCATGGGTGGCGGCGTCAATGCCGAGTTCGCCAAGCGCTTCGGCGGTAACCAGCAGTTCGGCTTCTACGGCAGCGCCTTCTACGACAAACGCAACTACGCCAACTCGATGATCGCCGGCATCATGACCGCGCAGCAGGACGGCAGTTGGGGGTATCTGCACGCGGTGAAGAACGCCAGTGGTGCCTATCAGAACCCGACGGGTTACGACAAAGACGCCAATCTGGCCCAGACGGGCCTGAACGTCGGCGTCTCTACCGGCTTCACCGAGCGCTTCGGCGGCAACTTCTCGGCCGACTGGCGTTACAGCGATACGCTGGACTTTTTCGTGCGCGGCTCCTACGCCTTTGCCGAAACGCACCAGAACTCGACACTGGCGCAGTTCGTCAACGACAAGGTCTATGTCGAAAACACCGCTACGCCGGGCCTGTTCGACCTGACCGGCGTTACCAATTCGTCGGTGCGTGCCTGGTACGAAACCAACCCGGAAGAGGCCGATCTCGGCACGCTGAGCTTCGGCGCGGTGAAGCGGACCGGCAACTGGACCCTGTCGCCGACGATCTTCTATTCGGAAGGCGATAACGACCGTCCGGACCACATCGAAGCCTCGATGCGCAATAACCAGTCAGACAACTACAATACGGGCGCTTTGGCGGGTAAGACCGTGCCTTTCGGCGGCATGTTCATCGCCTATAACGACGAAGGCTATCCGATCCCGCTGCTCAATGCCACGCAGCAGAACCAGATCAACAACGCCTCGACCACGCTTCTGGCCCGCCGCGCCGGTCAGTTGACCCAGCAGTTTTCGGGTCAGGAAAAAATGGGCTTGAAGTTTGACGCCCAGTACGATTTTGACGGGGGCAACCTCGCCTATATCAAGACGGGCTTCAAATACGTCGCCAGCCACCGCCGCGTCATCAGCCGCGACTGGACCAACGACCATCTGGCCAATCTGATGAAGACGGCCGGGGTGAAGTGGGCCGATATCGGTCTGGCCACCGACTATTTCGACTTGATCTATCCGGGCCTGTACAACATCCGCGCGCCCAAGGTGAACCACAACCGCCTGTTCGAGATCTTCTACACCTACTTCCCGGCGGCGACGGCCGCAGCCGATCAGGAATATATGAACGGCAACACGCTGAAAGGCGATGAGAATGTCTCGGCGGCCTATGTGACCGGCAAGTACGACTTCGGCGCGCTGGAGGTCATTCCGGGCCTGCGCTTCGAGCACACTGACATCGAGAACACCTACTGGAACAGCGCCAAGAAGGTCTTCGAGTCGAATTCGACCGACTATAACGAATGGCTGCCCAGCCTGTTCGTCAACTATCGTCCGGAAGCCGGCGGCGTCTACCGCGCCTCGCTGACCCGCGCCTATATGCGTCCGGCCATGGTGCAGCTTGGCAACAAGGAAACCATCCGCGAAGGCGACGACAACAGCCTGACGATCACCCAGGGCAATCCGGACCTCAAGACGCTGAAGTCGTGGAATCTGGATTTTTCGGGTGAGTGGTCGAATGCCGAAGGCGGTTACGCCATGGTCGGCGCCTATTACAAAAAGCTGTCGGACTATATGTACGACAACGGCTCGACCCAGGTGAACACCGGCGAAACCCCGACCAACCTGCTGACCTATAACGGCAAGACCTATAACCGCGTCAGCCTCTCGCACCCGACCAATGGCGGCGAAGGCACGGTGAAGGGTCTGGAAGTGCAGCTTTACCAGAAGTTCGGCATGCTGCCGGGCTGGATGTCGGGCTTCGGTGCGGGTGCCAACTTCACGCGTCAGTGGACCGAGGTCGACATCGGCAAGGGAGAAAAGCACCGCATCCAGAACGCGCCGGACTTCCTGGCCAATCTGAAGCTCAACTACGCCTGGAAGAAGCTGACGGTCGATCTGAACTACAACTACACCGGCGAGTCGGTCATCGCTTACAACAATGTCGCCGGTCTTGAGCTGTGGACACGTCCGATCAAGCGCACCGACCTGCACGCGGGGTATGACTTCGGCAAGGGCGTGAAACTCGACCTGTCGGTGTCGAACCTGTTCGAGGACTACTCGTACTGGGCGCATGTGGGCAAGAACAGCCTGGCGATCAACGACATCGTCGACTCGGGTTCCACGACCCTGCTGACGCTGAAGTACAGCTACTGATCCCGACAGCGAGGGCGTGTCTCCCGCACGCCCGAGCGACCGCCGCCGGAAGTCCGTTCAGGGTTTCCGGCGGTTTTCTATTTAGAGCGAGATGATTTAAAGTGGAAACATCATCTCGCTCTCAGTTTTTGAGTGGTCGCGCAATTTTTCCGAAAAGTGGTGCCCACTTTATCGGATTGCGCTCTAGTAGTCGTAGCGCAGGCTGATTGAAATGCGCCGTCCGGAATCGATGATGTCCGACAGGGCGAGGCTGCGTTTCCCCACATGCGCCCAATAGCTGTACGCACCGGTCAGGTTCACCGCCGACAGGCTGACGCGCGCGCGGGGCGTCAGGCGCCAGTCGGCCTGAAGATCGAAGCGCGTCGCCGGGCGCACCCAGATATTGTCCCAGTCGCCGGGTGCGTCGAGCGCGTCGTAGCTGGCCAGATAACGCCCTGTATGGTGCCCGATCAGCGTCACCGTGGCGTTACGCCGCTGATAGGTCGCCGTCACGCCTGCCAGCCAGTCCGGCGCGTTCTGGATCGGGGCGTTGCGACCGAATTCATCCGAACCGAGATCGACCCGTGTCCACTGACGGCTGAGGGTAAAACCAAGCTTCAGTTCGCCGCCACTCATGGGCCAGCTTTTCTGTCCTTCGGCCTCCAGACCCTGCACACGTCCGCGGCCGCCATTTCGCGGCGTCACGATGCGCAGATCGCCTTCGGGACCGTAGAGCCCGCTGTTCACATCGCCTGCGTTTTCAAAGAGGTAGTCGTTGAGGCCTTTGTAATAGGCCCCCAGCACGTACTGAACACCGCCTTCGGTGCGGCCCTGCACCGACAGGTCGAGATTGTTAGCCGTAACGGGTTTCAGGACCGGATTGCCGCGACGCAGGAAGGCTATGCCGTCGTCGGATGTCTGATAGCGCTGCCCGCCGCCCAGCAGCATGAAGGGCGGGCGGGCGTAGCCGCGCCACAGGGCCAGCCGGTAGACGCGGTCGGGGTCGGGGCGATAGTTGAGGCGCAGGCTTGGGAGCCAGATCGTGTAGGCCGTGCGGCTGTGGCCCCATTGGCCTTCGGTCTCTTGAACCGTGGGCTGGGCCGTGCCGCCTTCCATGATCCAGAAACTGTTGTCGATCTGCGTCTGTTCGTAGCGCAGGCCCGGCAGGACCTCCAGCCGACCCTGACCGAACCCGGCAGTGACATAGGCCGCCGAGACGCTTTCGCGACCCTTCTGGGCATTGCAGTTGGCGTTATTGACCGCCAGAGCGCCGCAGGTGTCGAAGCTTTGGGGCGTGACCAGATGATGAAAATAATCGACCAGGCGATCGTGATCGACCTTGGGCAAGCGCCAGCCGAACCGCCCCGGAAAGGCCTCTTCATAGGCGCCGGTGATCAGACCGAGATCGGTCCAGGTCAGGCCGCCGCGCCCCAGAAGATCGGCGAAATAGCCGTTGGTCCAGTTGCGATCGGTTACTTCGCGGGCGCTGGTGCTGTATTTGACACCGAAAGAAACGGTGCGTAACGCCCCGCCGTCCGGGCGATAGTCGGCGTCGAAGCGAAAACCCTGACGGGTCTGACGGCTCGTCTGGGAGATCAACTGACCGGCGCGGCGGGCCAGCAGGCGGTGGGCGGCGTCATCGAGGTCGGCGAAGACATCGGGGGTGAACTGCGGCACGGGCCAGTCGCCGGCATAAAGGATGGACGGGCCGGAAAAGGGGCGTCTGTGGCCGGTGTTGAAGCGATCGACCTGATCGATGCGCACCGAGGCTTCGATATGGTCCGGGCGATCGCTGCGGCCCTGGCTGTAGAAAACCGAGGGCGACAGGGTCCAGCGCCCGAATTCACGACGCCCGCCCAGCGTCACCGCCGAGACGGCGGCATAGTCGGGGTTGGTTTCGTACCAGACGCGAGTCGACAGGCTGCCCACCGACAGGCGATAAACGCCGCTGCCGTCATCTTTCCAGCTTAGATCGCGGCCGACCATCTGGCTGTGGGTCGAATTCTGCTCGGTATGGGTCATGGCCGCCGTACCGCGCAGCCACACCTCCCAGCCGTTTTCCAGCCGACCGTCCAGCGTCAGGACGTGATAGCGCCCGCGACTCTCGCCGGTCGATACGCCGGCATTGAGGCTGGTCAGGGTCAGGTTGGTCTCCGGATCGACGCCGGCCGGATTGTCGCCTTTTGCCGAGTCCGAGCGTGCAAAGGCCCAGCCGTCATCGTTCTGCGCTGACATGATGCCGGCCATTTCGGAATTGGCGAAGCGGCGGCGTTCCTGCGAATGGCTGAAATAGAGGCCGAAACGGTCGTCGCGTCCGAAGCGGCGGGCATATTCGACGCCGATGCCGACCCCACCGCCGTCTTCGTCATAGGCCGCGGCACGACCGTTGTCGTGGCCCGCTACGGTAAGGGACAGGTGCTCGCGCGTGCGGAAATCCTGCGCCGAGGGGGTGCGGAAGTCGATGGCGGCGCTGATGACGTCGCCGTCCATGTCGGGGGTGGGCGCCTTGGTCAGGACAATGGACTGGAAACCCAGAGGCGGCAGGAGGTTAAGCTGCACGCCGCGCGAATTGGGCAGGCCCTGCGCCAGGGCCACGCCGTCGATCATGTTGAGATTGAATTCGGTGTTCAGCCCGCGAAAGGCGGTGAACATGCCTTCGGCGCGCGAGGCGGAATCGACCCCGCCGATAAAAGACCGCCCCGTGCTCAGAACGGTGACGCCGGGCAGAACGCTGAGCGCTTCGGTAACATTGCGCGCCGCCGTGCGCTCAAGGTCGGTGCGCGACATGATGGCGGTCGCCTGAGCGGCCTGCAGCGTCGCATCGAAGCGATCGGGGTCCGGGCGGCGCGTCAGGAGGTTGGGACGCTGACCCACCACCACGATCTCGCGCACCGGCTCGCGCGTTTCTGGAGGCCTTTCGGGCGCGGGCTGACGCGCGGCGACCGCCACCGGCGGCGGGGGCGAAACGACGACGAAGGTGCGCCGATCGATGCGGCGGATCGACAGGCCCGACGGGATGAGCAGGCGGCGGAAGGCGGTTTCGGGCTCCAGCGTGCCCGACACGGCGGCCCCGACATGGCCGCGCACCTGATCGCCGGAGAACAGCACCTGAACCTTGCCCTGATCGGCCAGCCGGCGCAGGGCCTGTTCCAGCGGCTGGGGCGACACGTCGAAGCGGCGGGGTTCGGCCTGCGCAGGCGCGGCGCAGACCGTTGTTGCTATGACCATGGCAACCGCGGCCACGCGCCCACTCATCGATATGCCTTCAATCAAAAGACGCCTGAAATCCCTCCGGCTAGATAGTCAGGCGGCATGATAGATTTATGACGTTTCACCGAACGGCGGTTCGGTGTGCTCGCTTCATCATCCTGTCATCAAACCCTGTTTGACACTTTTTTGGCGGCTTACGCGCGCAGCGGCGTTAAACTATCGGAGGGCGCGTGTTCAAAGCCGGCGGACCATGTACAGGATCGATGACAGGTGGACGATGAGGCCGGACCGGGAGGCGGATATGAGGCCGGATGCCGCCGCCACGCGGGTGGGCGGCCTTATAGAGCGGCTGGACGGCCGCCTGCGGCGCTATCTGGGTCGGGCCCTTCGGCCGGAGGATGCGGATGACGCGCTTCAGGACATCTATGCGCGGCTGATGCGGCTGGCCCATCGCGAGCCTCCGCCGGAATTCAACATCACCTATGTGTTCAAGACCGCCGACAGCGTCATGCGCGACCTCTATCGCCGCCGTCGCCGTCGCGAAAGCGACCAGCATGTCGAGCTCTCGGACAACCTGCCCGAAGACGCGCCGACGCCGTTCGACGAACTGCGCTGGCGTCAGAACGCCGACCTGCTGCGGCAGGCGATCCGTAAGCTCACGCCGCAGGAGCGGCTGGTGCTGATGCTGCACCGGGTTGAGGGTCTCAAGCTCAACGAAATCTCGCAAAAACAGGGCATTCCCTTGCGTAGTGTGCAGCGGCTGCTGGCCGACGCCCTCGCCAAATGCCGCCATAATCTCAAGGACAGCGGATGGTACGAACAGTGATCCCGTTTCAGGGAAAGGGGACTCCGCCACAGGACGCCGAAGCCTTGCGTCTGGTGGAGGCGATGACGCGTGAGGAGGCCATAACGTCTGATACGGCCGCAAACGCCCCCGATTCCGAAGGTGACGTGTGGAAACGTCGCGAGCTTGAGGCCGTATGGGACGCGGTCGGTCTGCTCGATGCGGCGGATTTCGCCGAACAGATGCCTGCGCGCCGTCCGTGGTGGCCTGTGGCGGCGGGTATCGCTGCAGCGGTGGTGCTGGGGCTTGGCGTCTTTTACCTCAGCCAGCGCCCGACCGTCTACGAAACGTCGGTCGGTGAGCGCCGTCCGCTGGTGCTGGCCGACGGGTCGCGCGTAACGCTGAATACCGACAGCCGCATCGAGGTGCGCGGCCGCAAGGTCGAACTGACGCGCGGCGAAGCCCTGTTCGAGGTGGCGCACAAGGCGGACGCCCGGCCCTTCGATGTCATCACCGATCAGGCGCGGGTGCGGGTTACCGGCACGCGCTTCAATGTGCGTCTGGATGAGGGCCGCACCGGCGTCGACCTGATCGAGGGTCATGTCGAGGTGCGCGGTCAGAAGACCGACGCGGGCATGGTCAGGCTCGATGCCGGTCAGGCGGTCGAGGTGGATGACAGGGGCCGGGTCGGGCGCGTACACACGGCGGATACCGATGGCGTGGCGGACTGGTTGCAGGGACGTCTGACCTTCGACAATACGCCGCTGAGCGAGGCCGTGGCCGAAATGAACCGCTACAGCCGGCGCAAGCTGGTGCTCGCCGATGCGGGATTGAAGGGCCTATCCATCAATGGCGAGTTCCAGAGCGGCGACGTGCTGGCCTTTTCACAGGCGCTTCAGGCGCTTTATCGGGTGGATGTAGAGGTGCAAGGGGAAACCCTCGTCATGCACGATAACTAGGCTCAGGACCGATTAATTGGTTGCGTAGAGTTTGAAGGGCGGATGCACGCGTTGTCTGGAGGTACGCTATGACCGTTACGCCACACCTTCTTCTCCGCATAGCCATTGCCGCTGCCGACATCTTCTGGCTGACCAATGAGTCCTGAGCTTAGGAATTTACCGCAATACAGCATGCATTATAGGCGAGAGCCCGCACAGTTTCGACTTTCCCATCCGACACCAAAAGAGGCCAGTCGAAAACCTGGGGTCGACATCCATTCAATCCTTGTGCCGGCTAGGGACGACTTGATGCTCTGCCGGTTTAACTTACTGATGCAACTGAGATATGAAGTGTTTTTTATAGGTTCGGGGATTACCGCCCATTCACTTGAGTATGGGCTCCGCGGTCTGATCCGCCGACATCTTGCGCGCGTTCGTTCAACTGTTCCGCCGTCAGGAAAAACCAAACCGCCGACGCCGCGGCCACGAGAGTGACGAAAAGCGAAATGCCTTTCCACATGAGCTTGCCAGTGGGCTGGCGGCGTTGAGGGGATTTGGATTCAACCATTGAGACGAACCTTCCGTTTTGTGGGGCGAGCGCAGGCGTCGCGGATCTCATGCCCTCTCTAAATCAGAGAAGCGAAAGATGCAGTGGTGTCGTCCGCTCAGTTCGCAAGGCGTACCTAAATGGCGGGTCGCTCGCGCCGTCGTCAGTGGCCGCGAAAGTAACGGGAGCGGGCGCACCTTAGGGTGGCCCGCTCCAGATTAATGCGCATGCGAGCCTTAGCGGGATTGAGAGACCGTTTTAGCCGCCGTGTCGATCGTATCGGCGACGACTTCCGGCTGGGTCATGAACAGCGCATGGCTGGCCGAGACCTTGGTGACCTTCGCATTTATGCGGTGGGCCATATGCAGCAGCATGGCCTGATCGAAAGCCTTGTCTTCGGTGGCGATGACGGCCCAGCTCGGCTTCGTCCGCCAGGCGGCGTTCTTGAGCTTCGTACCGAAGGCCGACAGATTGATCGGCACCTGAGAGTTTGCCATGAAGGCGGCGTCGGCATCGCTCAGATCATGAGCGAACCCGGCCTTGAACTTGTCGCGGGCGACATAGGCGAAGCCATCGTCCCGCGTGTCCAGAACGAACTCGGTGGCGGGGGCAAAGCCTTCATATTGCTGGGCCGTCGTCTCGCCCGCATCGGGGGAGAGGGCCGAGACGTAGACGAGCCCCGCCACCTTGGCGTCGATACCGGCTTCGGTGATGACGGTGCCGCCCCAGGAGTGACCGACGAGGATGGTCGGGCCGTCCTGCTGCGCCAAGGCGCGCCGGGTGGCCGCCACGTCGTCTTCGAGAGAGGTCAGCGGGTTTTGAACGATCGTAACGCGATAGCCTTGCTGGGTCAGGCGGTCGTAGACTCCGCGCCAACCGGTGCCGTCGGCGAAGGCGCCGTGGACGAGCACGACATTCCTGACCGTCTGATTTTGCGGGATCGTCTCCTTTGCAATGGCGGGCGAAACGGCCATGATCGCCAAGGCGGCGGTAGCGGCGGCGAGAACAGTGTTAATCGTGGTTTTCATCGGGGGCTCCATTTTATTTTCGAGATAATTGTTATCGCGATAATTAAATTCCTAATTTGCACCATTCCCCATGTCAAGAGAAAAGTTATCGCGATATTGTTTTTCGCGATGGGTGCGCTATAATGTAAAGAAAGGAGATTCACATGTCAGACAAGCTAGGCGGCCCGCCCCCCCTGGAATCCCAGTTATGCTACTCGATCTATTCGGCCGGGATCGCCATTCAGCGCATCTATAAGCCGCTGCTGGACGAACTGGGGCTTACCTATCCCCAGTACCTTGTTCTCAATGTGCTGTGGCGTGCGGATGGCCAGACTGTCGGCGCCGTCGCGGAGGCGCTGGCGCTGGAATCGAGCACGCTGACGCCCATGCTCAAACGTCTTGAAGCGGCGGGGCTCGTCACACGGACCCGCAATCCGCAGAGCGAGCGTCAGGTGCTTCTGACGCTGACGCCGGACGGGCGGGCCTTGCAATCGAAAGCCGGTTGCCTCGGTCAGGCCTTGCTTGAAGCCTCACAGCAGAGCCCGAAGGCGCTTGCCGACCTGAATGAGAGTATCCGGCACTTGCGCGACACGATCTATTCCCGAACGGAGGGCTGGCAGGCGCCCATCTGAACCGGACGGGCGGTAGAAGCCGGTGGCGTGAATGCGCTTCGCCCGCGACAGATGCGCGGCTGCCGATCCTGAAACGATGACGGCCTGTTATCCTTATCCACTCGCAAATTGCCGCGCCGCCTGGATGAACGCGCTCCAGCCGCCCGGCGGCGATATCATCGCGCACATCCGCTTCCATAATATACCCAAGCTCCAGTCCATTCTGTGCGGCCATTCGCACAAGGCTCGGCTCGTCCAGGGTTAGCGAGCCTTGTACATCGATCTGCATCGTATGGCCGTCATTCTCAAATCGCCATCGCAGCAAAGCATGGTTGGGGAGACGGGCGCGGATGCAGCGATAACGGTACAGGTCGGTCGGTACCATTGGCTTACCGTGCGTACGCAGGAATTCGGGTGACGCGACCACGGCATTGCGACGACGCAGGCCGAGTGACAAGGCAATCATGTCGCTGGGCACCAAATCCAGCGGCCTCAAACCCAGGTCGAAACCCGCCGCAACTATATCGACCAGTCGCCCTTCGGTGACAAGATCGACATGCACCTGGGGAGCGCTGCATGAATGAAAAGATGAGCGGCTCCATCACCTCTCTGGCGGCCGACGCGAAGGCGTTGATACGCAATGTGCCGGTCGGTACTTCCTGAAGCGATTGCGCCGCGAGCATCGCGTCGTGGATGTCGGTCATCGCGGGTGCAACCCGTTCCACAAAGGCCTTTCCCGCATCGGTAATCGAGACGCTTCGGGTCGTGCGGTTGAACAGGCGAATACCCAGCGGTCAAGCTCGGCGACGGCATTGCTCAGTGATATCGTCGATATGCCGAGTTCCAGCGCTGCCGCTGTGAACGAGCCCAGGCGGGCGATGCACAGAACGGCGTCCAACTCGGCCAGAACAAATCGCGTCATTATCCTCTTTTCGAAATGCGTCATCCTGATCTAACCCGGTTATCAAGTCAATCTGATGGCTGTTTGAGGAGCGTCGCGGCGACGGCGTCCCTTTTTCATCACCTTTTCTGATTTGACTGTTGAGAAATAATCACACTTAAAACGCGAAAACGGCTTGGACAAAATAAAATCACTTTAGTAGGAATAAAGAGCGCTTCAGGCGTATCCTGCCTCCCTCGATGCGGCCTTGCGCATCGTCCAACGAAGGTGACTCCCATGTCCGTCAGGCCGTCCGCATCGTCGACCGTCCCGCCTTCGGCATCACCCACGATGCCGTCGCAGTTGGTGTGGTACGCGCGGTGCCCGACCCTGACGGCCATGGGCCTTTTGGCGCATCGCGGCGTGTTGCAACGCGAATTCCGCCGCGACCCGGTCAATTTCGTCTCGGTGCGCGAAACCTCGCTGCCCTCGGTGCGGCAGGGCTATCTCGACCATTCCCTGGCCAATCTGGTGCGCGAAGGCGACGCGGCGACGGCCTTGTGGTCGTACGGCCTGAACGAGCGCTCGCGACTGCTGGCCGTGGGGCATACCTATCACACCGTGCTGGTGGTGGCGCCGTCGCGCTCGCCTCTGTCACGGCTCGAAGACCTCAAGGGGCATACGCTGGCCCTGCCGCGCGAAGCGGGCAGCTTCTCGCCGGCGCGCGTGCGTTCGCTGCGGGCGTGGGAAAGCCTTCTCGATCTCGGCGGCCTGAAAGCGGCGGACGTCAATTTTCACAATCTGGTCGCAGGCCACCCTTCGACGCCCTTCGGCGACATCGCGCGCCGCGAAATCGAAACCGTTCTGGGCGGCGAGGCCGATGCCGGGCTGTTGTTCGGGGCCAAGGGGCTGGAACTGGCGCGCACGGCGGGCCTGAAAATCATCCACGCCTTCGAAGCCGCCGACATCAAGGCCGATCCGAGGCTCAACGGCCTGATCGAACTGCGGACCCTGACCATCGACTATCCGTTTCTGGAGGCCAATGAAGAGGTCGTGTCGCGGCTGGTGCAGTCTCTGGCCGGGGCCGCCGACTGGGCGCGCAGCTTTTCGAAGCAGGCCCTGTCGCATATCGCCGAAGAGGGCAAGGTCGAACCCGACGACGTGGTTCGCGCCTATGGCGACCTGATCGCCGAAGGCACGGCTTTGGGGGCCGAAGAGTGGCGGCTGGCCGATCTGGGGCGCTTGCTCGACTGGCTGAAAGCGCGTCAGGCCGTAGCGGCGACGGTCGATCTTAAGGCGTGGAGCCGGACCGATGTGTTGAACCCCAAACCCTTGAAGAGCTTGCCAAAGACCTTGAACGCCGTTGCCTGATCATATCCCCTGATCACAGCAATGGCTTCAGGGTGACGCGGTGTCGATCTGATCCGCCGTGTCGCCGAAGAAGGCCCGGGAGTGGTGCCCCGGGCCTTTTTTCTTTTCTGTCGCGATATTATAGCCAAAAAACCGCTGACACTTTTTGGCATATCGCTCTATCTCGCCGCCTTATCCAGAGCGGCGAAATCCGCGTCGCTCAAATCTATGCCCGCGGCGGCAACGTTTTCCTCAAGGTGCCTGACCTTGCCCGTACCGGGGATGGGCAACATTACCGGGCTGCGCTTCAGCACCCAGGCGAGCGCGATCTGCGGCGGCGTGGCCTGATACTGCCGGGCCAGCCGATCGAGCGGTCCGCCGGGTTTGGCCAGATCGCCCGCCGCCAGCGGATACCACGGGATGAAACCGATGCCGTTGGCCGTGCAATAGTCGAGCACGTCCTCGTGGCGGCGCTCGACCAGATTGTAGAGGTTCTGCACCGTCGCCACCGGGAAGACGCGGCGCGCGGCCTCGATTTCCGCCACGCCGACTTCCGACAGACCCGCATGGCGGATGACGCCCTCATCCCGCAACTGTCTGATGGCGGCGAACTGCTCGTCGCGCGGCACGCGCGGATCGATACGGTGCAGTTGCCACAGGTCGATGCGCTCGACCCCCAGAAGCTCGCGGCTGCGGTGGGCCTGTTTGATCAGATAGTCCGGATTGCCGTTCGCGTTCCAGATGTTCGGGCCGGGGCGGGTCAGACCGCCCTTCGTGGCGACGACCAGCCCGTCGGCATAGGGATGAAGCGCCTCGCAGATCAGCTTTTCCGAAGTCTCCGGCCCGTAGGAATCGGCGGTGTCGATGAAATTGACGCCCAGATCGCTCAGGCGTTTCAGCGTATCGAGCGCGGCGTTGCGGTCGGCGGGCTCGCCCCACACGCCGCTGCCGGTGATGCGCATGGCCCCGAAACCGAGGCGGTTGACGGTGAGATCGCCACCGATTGAGAACGTGCCCGACGGACGGGCATCGGGAAGGGCTTGGCTCATGTGCGGGGTTCCTTCGGGTTTACCCTCAATCTGGGGCGGGCCGGGCGCGGACGCAAGGCGGAGCCGCTTGACAATGTCGACGGACCACAGACTATTTGAACCATAGCTGTGAGGGGATAAGATCATGCGCCGTCTGCTGCCTGTTGTTACCGCCGCTTTGATCGGGTTGGGTGCGCCGGCCCTGGCCGAACCGGACTATGTCGCGGCCATCCGCGCCGACTACAACAACGACCTTGCCGCGCTGTGGGACGGGTTCCACCGCAACCCCGAACTGTCCATGCTGGAAACGAAGACCGCCGCGCGCATGGCCAAAGAACTGCGCGCCGCCGGGGCCGAGGTGACCGAAAAGGTCGGCGGCACCGGCGTGGTGGCCATCATCCCCAACGGACCCGGACCGGTCGTCATGCTGCGTGCCGATATGGACGGCCTGCCGGTCAAGGAAGCGTCGGGCCTCGCCAACGCGTCGACGGCGAAGCAGGTCGGCATGGACGGCGTCGAATATCCGGTCATGCACGCCTGCGGCCACGACACGCATATTACGGCCATGGTCGCTACGGTGCGCCAGCTCCAGCGCCTGAAAGCGCAGTGGAAGGGCACGGTTGTCGTGGTCATCCAGCCAGGCGAGGAGCGGGTGATGGGCGCCAAGGCCATGCTCAAGGACGGCCTCTATACGCGCTTTCCGAAGCCGGATTACGCCCTGGCCTTCCACGTCAATTCGCAGATGCCGACGGGCAAGGTGTCGGCATCTGAGAGCATCCAGTATTCGTCATCGGATTCGATCGACATCCACGTCCACGGCGTCGGCGCACACGGGGCCTCGCCGCATCTGGGCAAGGACCCGGTCTATATCGGCAGCCAGATCGTCATCGCCCTGCAAGGGCTGATCAGCCGCGAGCGCCCGCCGCTCAGCCCCGGCGTCATTACGGTGGGTGCCTTCCGTTCGGGCAGCAAGCACAACATCATTTCCGACGCCGCCGAGCTTCAGGTGACGGTGCGCGCCAATGACGAGGCTACGCGCGCGCAACTGGTGAGCGGCGTGAAGCGCGTGGCCGAGAATATGGGCCGCGTCAATGGTCTGCCCGACGACAAGCTGCCGGAGGTCAAGGTCAGCGAAGGCACGCCGACGACTATCAATGACGCGGCGTTGGCGCGACGGCTGAACGGGGCGATTGCGTCTGCGCTGGGGGCCGATACGGTCATCCCGTTCGAGCAGATGGGCATGGGGGCGGAGGATTTCGCCTATTTCGTCCAGCCCGACCTCAAGGTGCCTGGCTATTATTTCGCGGTCGGCGGCACGCCTCAGGCGACGCTCGATGCCGCCAAGGCCGGTGGACCCGCTGTGCCTTCGCACCATTCGCCGTTGTTCAAGGTCGATGCAGAAGCGGCCATCGTCACCGGGGCTTCGGCCATGACCGCCGCCGTGCTCGACCTGATGAAGCCGTAGTAACTCAGAGGAGGTTGCGTCGAAAAGGGGAACTTCCGCGCCGCATGATAGAGGGTGAGGATTTCGATCCGTTCACGTAATCGATATACAACGATATACGGTGTGCCGGACACGATCAGAATACGTGTATCCGGCTCATCTCCGACGGCCGATTTCAGGGCACTTGTCTAGCGACCGTAGTCCAAAGAATTTCAAGCATTCGGGACGAATTTTTGAACAATAGCGCTGATTTCGTCCGGTGTCGCAAACCGACATTCATCGGCGGCCGTGCGACCGGCTTTTACTTTCTCTGTCTGCCAAGCAAGCACGTCCTCAGGCGCTTCGGTTTCGAAGTGCGGAGGAAAAGTGACGTCATCGAATGACAGCGGCTTTTGCGTCTGTTTCATAAGGCTCAGTTTGCCAGATTTACCTCTAAACAACCAGCCCTCTCATCGACGTAGTCAGGGCGTAGATGGGCGGGAGTAGTCCTGACCTTATATACTCATCCCCAATGTCACCGTGCCTGTATAGCCGGAGGTCGTGTTGCCGCTGAGGGCGATGGTCTGGGCCGCCAGTTGCGCAGAGCTGTTGTCGCTGAAGACGTTGTCGGTGGCAAAGCTGATCGCCGCCAGATTAGACACGGAAGCACTGTAGCCCGTTACCGAACTGTAGACGGTCGAGCACACGGTGCGGTCCAGCGCGAACTGCGAGGTGAACAGCTTGTTGGCGTAGCTGGTGGCGGCCGCAAGGTTGGGATAGACCTCGACGTGCAGGTGCGGCATGCGGCCGGAATAGCAGCCGGGGAAGATGGTGGTGAAGGTCACCTGACCGCTGGCATTGGTGACCTGCACGCCGCGCAGATAGTTCTCGCCGGTCACGCCGCTGGAATAGAGCGAATAGAGACCGTCGCGCGTGCAATGCCACAGATAGACGGCGTATCCGGCCAGAGGCGTGCAGCCATTGGCCGAATTGACCACGGTGATGGTCAGTTGCACGGGCAGACCGGGAGCGGTACCGGATGCCGAGCCTACCGAAGTGCGGATGTCGGCGCGGTTGATGCCGGACAAGGCCAAGGCATTGATCACCGTCCCCGATACGGTGTTGGAGCCGTCGCCGGGATAGGGGCCCTGCGTCTCGCTGGGGTAGGTGGTGCAGGTCCCGCTCGACGAAGCGCTGCTGCTGGAGGCCGAGGACGAACTGCTGCTCGAACTGCCCGATGAGGAAGACGATGCGGAGGTGGTGGTTACGCTCGTGGTGGTCGACCCACCGCCACCACCTCCGCCGCACGCCGCCGTAAAACTCGACCCGAAGGCCACGGTTCCCAACATGGCCAGGGTCCGGCGGCGTGAAAGCGACTGGATGAGGTCCTGAAGGCTGCCTTCATCCTTGTGCCAAGGTTCTTGATGCGGGTGTTCGGGAGAGTGCGGATGCGTCATGGGATTCCACGCTTACTGATGAGGTGTCGGCCCATCAGTGACGGCGGATTACGGCGAATCTTGATATGCGAATATGTCCGCGCGGTTACACGGCGGCGAGAGCCGCGCGGGGCAGCATGATGTCGGCAATGCCGCGTTCGCCGCCGGCCTTGGATAGCTGCACCACCACGTCGATCAGGCCTGAGGCGTAGGCGATGGTTTCCGGGCGCGACAGGGCCATGCCGGTCTGCATTACCATCAGGGCGATCTGCTCCAGCGCGCCCTGCGGCGTATTGGCGTGGACCGTGGTGAACGAGCCGGGGTGGCCGGTATTGATGGCGCGCAGGAAGGTCACGGCCTCGGCGCCGCGGATTTCGCCGACGATGATGCGGTCCGGACGCAGGCGCAGCGACGCCTGCAAGAGGTCGTTGACCGTCACCTTGGCTTCGCCCAGTTCGCCCTTGACGGCCACGAGGCCCAGCGCATTGGGCTGATGCACGGCGATTTCCGGCGTGTCCTCGACCAAGATGACACGTTCCTCATTCGGAACCGCGCTTAAAAGCGCATTGAGGAAGGTCGTCTTGCCCGACGAGGTGCCGCCGGAGATAAGGATCGTCTTGCGCTCATTGACCGCCTGCTTGAGGAAGGCGACCGGGTTGGCGCGGGCAGCGCGCTGTTCGTCGGCGGGGTTGCCGTAAGCGGGGGCGCGGATCGGGCCGCGGTCATAGGCCTCCAGCGGGCGGTTGACCATCAGGTGGCGGCGGATGGCGATGGCCCAGTGCCGGCGCGTGGCGGGGGGGCCGACGATCTGCACGCGCTCGCCCGTCGGCAGGGTCGCCGCCAGCATCGGGTTTTCGCGGTTGATGCCCTGATGGCTGATGCGCGCGATCTGCGCCGCCAGCCGGTTGAGCAGGTCGTCGTTGATTTCGGGCGCGTCGAAGCGCTGCATGTGCGGCTGGCCGCTGATCTCGACCCACACCTCGCCGGGGCGATTGACCATGACCTCGGTCACTTCCGCGCGGTCGAGCCACTGCCGGAAGGGGGCCAGATAGGCCTTCAGGTAGACGCCTTCGGTCGGGAATGCGTCGGTCATAGCGAGAAGTCGAGATCGCGGGAAACGAAGACCTGAATCGGCGTGCCCTGCGCCACGCGGACCGTCGGGCCGATCTTGGAATCGGCCTGAAGGGCGGCGGTGGCGGCATTGTTCGCCCCCTGCGCCGTGCCGATGACGATGGTGTTGCTGTCGCTGCCGTTCGACGAATTGGCGAGGCCGCCGACGATCGACAGCAGCATGGCCGAGCCGAAACGCTTGAAGAAGTGGGTGTCGACATCGCCGGTCTGACCCGCCTGACCCAGATTGTCGGTGGACGGATCGGCCAGGACGATGGCCGTGCCGTCCGGACGGATCAGGCGCGACCAGGTGATGAACAGGCGATTCTGCCCGCTTTGCAGGCCCGAACGGTAGGAGCCGATCAGGCGCGAGCCGCGCGGGATCAGGACGCGCGTGCCGTCGAAGCTGCGCACTTCGCGCGAGACGAGGGCGCGGGTATAGCCGGGCAGGTCGGAATTGAGCGCCGTTTCCAGCACAGCCGGGATCAGGGTGCCCTGGGACACGGTGCGCGACGGGGCGGTGATGCGCGTGGCGCGCACCTGACGCGTCGGATCGAGGCTGGTCAGGCCGCCGACGGAATTACCGTCCATGACATTGCCTTCGGCGCGCGCGGGCGCCGCGGCCGGGGTCGCGGCGGCGGCCGGATCGGGATCGGGGGCCGAAACGTCGTAGACCAGCGCATTGGCGCGGGCATTGTTGGCCATGTCGGCGGGTACCGGGGCCGGGGTGATGGCCGGACCGGGCTGGGGCGGCATGGCCTGCGGACCTTCGGGCAGGGCGAGCGGCGGCAGTTCGACCACCGTGCCGTTCTGCCCTTGCGTCGCGCCGGGCGGCGGCGGTTGCTGGGCCTGAGCCTGTTGCTGGTTTTGCGCGGCCTGACGGCTGTTGTTCATGAAGACGAGGGTCAGCGCGCCGAGGAAGACCGCGCCCATGATGCCGCCGGCCAGCACGAGGCTGTCCTTGAGCGTGGACCTGGACGCCACCTGCGGCAGGGCGTTGACCGAGGCGACGCCCAGATCGGTGCGGTCGGTCGTCTTGCGCGGATCGGTCTGCGGGTCGGCGGAGGGGAGACGGGTTTTCATGCTCAGTCCTCCTTGCGGCCGAACCAGCCGGTGCGCTTTTTCGACGCGGCGGCGTCGGCCTTGCGCAGCGTTTCCGGACGCGGCTGGGGCGACAGGGCGTCGAGCGCCGGCGGTGTCCAGGCGTCGTTATAGACGGTGGCGGTCAGCTCGCCGCGGCGCAGGACGAAGGCCGGGCCGGTCTGTTCGATGACGATAAAGCCTTCGCGATAGCCGAAATTGACGAGGCTCTCCTTGCCGTCGATGAAAGCGTAGATGGCCGGAAAGGCCACGCCTTCGCCCCACAGCAGGTAGGTCGATTGTCCATCGTCGAACAGGCGCATCGGCACCAGCGAGGCGTCGCCGGCATAGGTGTAGTTGGTGTTGCGCTTTTCAGGCAGGGTCGAGACGGGCTTCGTCGCCGCGGGCGGCGGCGTGGCGGCCTTTTTCTCGGCTTCCTTGCGCGCCTCCTCCTCGTCTTGCGGATAGGTGAAGCGCAGGTCGTAGATCACCTCGCCGCGCTTGCAGGCGGCGGCGTCCTTGGTGCGCAACTCGAAAGCATAGGTGCGGCGGCTGGTGACCACCGACATGTTGGTGAAGGCCCCGCGCTGGAACGGCTTGATGAAGATCAGATTGCCGCGCTTGTTCGGCGTGGCCTGCCATTGCGTGGCGTCGCCGAGCGCCACATTCTCGATCTTTTCGCTGTCGGCGAAGGTGATCATGGTCTGAAAGCTGACGCAGGTATCCAGCCGCACCACCTCGCCATCGGCATAGGTAAGGGTGCGGATGCGGCTGTCCTGCGCCATGACGGGCGCGGCGGCCAGCAGGGGCACGGCGATCAGCAGGGAAAGAGACGAGGCGAAGGTCATGAACCGGGGGCCTTTGAAAGGGGCGTAGAGGCCGGGGGAGTTTTGGTTGGCGAATTTGACGAAGAAGGCGCGGCGGAGCCGGGAGCGGGGCGGAAGCGCTGGCCCAGCCCCTGACGGCGCGCGGCGGCGTTGATCAGTTGCCCGGCCTGCGGCGTCGAGGACAGGGTGGTGGTGACGGTCTGCACGCGGGTGTCGCGGCTTGAGGACCGGCTGACGCCGCCCGCGCCGCCGCCCTGCGTGATCAGGGACGAATTGCCGGCGGCGACCATGACGGCGGCCGAGGTGGCGGCGGCGGTCTGAACGTCGGTGACGCTGTCGCTGCGGCCGCGCAGCGGGTTCCAGTTCTTGACGATATTGAAGGCCACCACCATCAAAAGGATGAGAAAGGCCGCGTAAATAACGGAACCCATAAACAAAATCACGATGGGCTGAATGTCGCGCACGGTCTGCATCGGGTCGCCGGAAATGGCGAGGATGGCCGGCGTCAGCAGAGACAGGGCCGCCGATCCGCCGAGCGTCACCAGCATGGGGATGAAGGCGAAGCCGATCGAGGTCCTGAGCCACCCTTCGAACAGGCCGCGCGTCTGGGTGAACAGGGCGAAGACGACGAACAGCGGCCCCAGCGCCAGCAGCAGCGTCAGGATCAGCCGCGACAGGACCAGCACGCCGACGGTTGACAGGAGCAGGATCAGACCCGAACTCCACAGCATGTCCGACGCCGAGGACTTGCCGTTACGGATGGGCAGGTTGATCGGCTGAGGGTTCTGCACGCTCGGCGCGGTGGTGGTCGTGGCGGGCGCGGCCTGAGAGGTCTGCTCGAAGGCGGTGGCGGCGTCGGCGAAGTGCACGAACAGCACGTCGAGACGCTTGGCAAAGGCCGCGCTGGCCCCTTCTTCCGAACCGGTCAGGGCGGCGGCGATTTCGTCCGGGCCGCGTGTCAGCAGGTTATAGACGACGGTCTGATAGGCGGGCCAGGCGGTGACGAAGGTGAGGACGAGGCCAATGGCCAGCACCTTCGGCGTCATGGTGGTGAGCGTCAGGCGCGTACGTCCGGTGATCAGGCCGATGGCAAGGAAGGCGATATACAGCGTCAGGCAGATGGTCAGGGCCGTGCCGAGATAGCCGCCCGTACCGAACAGACGGCCGAAACTGTCTTCGACCACGCGCCCGATCTGGCAATCGACGCTCATCAGCGCGCCGGAAATACCCGTGTCGCCGCTGAGCGGCATGCCGGGGCAGGTGGCGGGCGGCGGGGGCGTCATGCGGGCACCCTCTGCGTAACGGGGGCATTCACCGGCCCAGAAGCCGGCCATGCCGTGCCGGTCAGGGCTTCCCACCACGCCGACGGATGATCGCCGTGGGTTTCACGCAGTTCGTCCAGCTTGCGCACCGTGGACTCACGACCCGACAGGATGGTGAGGATTTCCGGTGCCCCCGACAGGTCGAGGCGCGCGACGACCGAATGGTTGCCGTGCTTGACGAGGAAGGCACGCGAGTGCGGCGGCAGGGCGCGCACCAGTCCGACCTCGTGGGCGCTGAGGCCGAAGCCTTCGCCATAGTCTTCGAAGCGCGCGCGCGGATTGGGCATGAAAATCTGCGTCGCCGCCTGCTCGATAATGGCCGAGGAGATGCGGCTGTCGAGCGCGTCGCCGGCGCTCTGCGTGCCGAAGCCGAGGATGGCGTTGCGCTTTCTGAGCGTCTTCATCCAGTCGCGGATGCGCGCGGCGAAGACCTCGTCGTCCAGCGCCTTCCAGCCTTCGTCGATGAGGATCATGGCCGGGGTGCCGTCCAGACGCTCTTCGATGCGGTGGAAGAGGTACATCATGATCGGCCCGCGCAGGACCGGCGCGTCGAGGAACTGGGTCATGTCGAAGCCCAGTACGCGCGCCGAGAGGTCGAGCTGATCGGCTTCGTTGTCGAACAGCCAGGCCCATTCGCCCGACCCCACCCACGGCGCGAGGCGCGCGGCCAGATCGGTCTGGCTGGGGCGGCGCAAACCGCCCAGAAGCTCCTGGAAGTAGCGCAGGCGGCGATAGGCCGGGGCCTGAGCGTACATGGCGTCGATGGCCGAGGCGATGATGGCCTCGTCTTCGGGCTGAAGCGCCGGGCCTTCGCCGGAGATCAGACGCGAGATCAGGTCGCGCAAGAAGCCGCGATTGACGGCGCTGTCGGGCAGTTGCAGCGGGTTGAAGCCGGAGGGCACACCGGCGCGCAGGGTGGCATAGTGGCCGCCGATGGCGCGGATGAAGATTTCCGACCCGCGGTCCTTGTCGAAGATGATGGTGCGCGGACGGGCCTTCTGGGCCTGAGCCGCCAGGAAGTTGAGGACCACGGTCTTACCCGAACCCGACGGCCCGATCAGGGTGAAGTTGCCGAGGTCCGAGGCGTGGAAGTTGAAGAAGTAGGGCGTGGCGGCGGTCGTCTCGAAGACGGTGATGGCGTCGCCCCAGTGGTTGCCGGTGGCCTGCCCCAGAGCGAAGCCGTGCAGGCTGGCCAGACCGGCGAAGGCCGAGACCGAGATCAGCGCCTTGCGCGCGATGTAGGCTTCGTTGCCGGGGAACTGCGCCCAGAAGGCCGGTTCGAGATTGATGTCTTCGCGCACGGCGACCGCACCGGTGTCGGCCAGGGCGGAGGTGACCTGAGCCGCCGCCTGATCGAGGGCGGACAGACCGGGGGCGCGGACGGAGACGGTCAGGTGATGTTCGCCCAGCGCCGTCTGGCCCGACGCCAGTTCGTCCTTGGCGGCCATCAGACCGGCGCGCAGGGTGATGCCGTCGTCGTCGGCGGCGCGCAGACGGCGCAGCGCCAGATTGACGCGCTCCAGCCCGATCTGGCGATCAACGAACTGGAAGCTCTGCGAAATGGTCATCTCGTAGGGCAGGTGCAGGAGGGCGTCGAGCATACCCGGCGCGGCCTGCGGCGGATACTCCTTGACCGAGATCAGCGCGCCGAACGACTTGTCCTCGCCCGCGCCTTTCAGTTCGTAGGCGTCGACGCCGAAGCTGAGGCGCTGATAGGGGATGTATTGTCCGACATCGTCCTTGACCAGCGGGTCCGGCTTGAGCACCGGGCGCATCTCGCCGTGCATCAGGGCCGACAGCAGTTCCAGAGGTTCCGAGCAGCGGCCGCCGCGCGTCTCATAGGAGGTCAGCAGGCGTGGACCGTAACGGCCCAGTGCCGCCGTCAGGGCCTCACGCGCCGCGTCGAGGTCGCGCAGTTCCGCCCCCAGACCCTCGCGGTCGGCGCCCGATTGTGCGCCAAACAGCTTGCCGAGGCTTTCGGACAGGCCGGCCTTGCCGCGCGCCGGACGGCGCACGACGGTGATGAACAGGTCGTTGACGAACAGTTCGCGCGACTGAAGGCGGTCCTGCCAGCGATCATTGATATAGTCGGCGATGGGGTCGTCGTACTGACCGCTGCTGCTCACCGACACCTTGCGGCGCAGGATGTGGTGGTGCAGCACCAGGCGCGAGTCGCCGATGGCGCGCAGCGCGCTTTCACGTAAGCTGTGCAGGCTGTTGAGGTCGGTCGTGTCCGCCGTCTCGAAGCCGAAGCCGTCGATGTACAGGGCCTGCATCAGCGACCCGTCACGGAGCGCTACCGTGTGGTCGTTGTACAGGTGCGCGTAGGGCAGGCGGTCACCGATCCGCTTCTCGTTCGCGCCCAGACCGAACAGGCCGTTACTCATGCAAAAAACCTTACGGTTGACCCGGCCTTACGGCTGGTAGGAGTTGCAGCGCCAGAACCCGTAGTTCCGGATGCGGGGGGTGCGGCTCACCTTGGTGAACCACAGGTCGAACAGGCGCGGCTCGCGCAGGCAGGCCAGATAGCCCGCCGCGTGAACCAGAAGCGCAATCCCCAGAGCCCAGAACGACCGGGTGACCAGAAAGGCCTCGGTCGTGACCATGAAGTTGAGGATGAAATAGGAATAGGTCACGCCCGCGAACATCTGCGGCTGGGTCAGCGCCCGGAAGATGGGCGCCTTCACCAGAGCGACATTGTCCTCGGTCATGCCTCAGCCCACCGCCGACTGAATGCCCGCGACGATGGTCGCCGCGCCGAACAGGATGAAGATGCCGAGGATGACGGTCGCGCCGAAGCGCCAGTTCATGCGGCCCGACAGCATCATGAAGCCGACGGCGGCCACGGCGATGACCGCCACGGCGGTGGCAACATTGCCCAGCAGGGTCCCCTGAATCCACGCCAGCGCGTTGACGATAGGGCCGGAACCGGCGGGGTCCTGCGCGAAGGCGGGGCTGGCCATCAGCAGCGGAAGCAGGGCGGGCAGGTATTTACGGGCGTTCATGTGGGAATCCTTACGAGCAGGTCTCGGTCGGTTGAGGATCGGCGTTTGCGCTCAGCCGGTCAAGGCTTCGCGCGACATAGGCCTGGGTTTCGGCATAGGGCGGGACGCCGCCGTGGCGGTTCACCGCACCGGCCCCGGCATTATAGGCGGCCAGCGCCAGATCGATGCGGCCGTCGAAGCGGTCGAGCTGACGGCGCAGATAGGCCGCCCCGCCGAAGATATTGGCCGCCGGATCGAACGGATCGACGCCCAGTTCGGCGGCGGTGGCCGGCATGAGCTGCATCAGGCCGATAGCCCCGCGCGGCGAGACGGCGCGGGGGTTGAAGCCGGACTCCTGACGGATGACGGCGGTGAGAAAGTCAGCGCTCAGGTCGTAGCGTTCGGCGGCGGCTTCGATCTGGGCGCGGTAGGGGAGGTTGGCGGCGGTGCGCACCGGTGCGGGCGGCATCGAGGCGCAGACCGTGCGATAGTCGCCGTCGTCGCCGATTTCCATGACCTGCGCAGCCGTCGGGGCGGCAGCCGCCAGCGCGACGCAAAGCGCCGCCGCCATCGTTCCCGCTGCCGTCAAACCTGCCCGCACGGGCCGCTCCTTCTTCAAGTTCCATAAGGCGAGAACGGCGGCCGGGACTCATCGTCCGGCACCGTTGCGGGCTTTTGTCAGGCGGCTCTAACAGCTAACTTTGTCAGATTTGTTAAAGCCGGAAAAGACTGATCCTTGCACGGAGAATATCCACGATTCGCACGCGACGCTACCATACACCTCACGCGCGAAAAGTTAAACGAAGCCGAGGTTTTGATTAGAGAAGTTGCGCAAATTTGGAAAGATTGCATTAAGGTCGGACCCCGAAACGCCGAACCAGTTGCCCAGCGTGGCGGCGTACTGATCGACTGAGGTCGTCGGGATGAAGGCGCTGCCCGCCATATAAGGGTTTGAAAAGCCGTTGATATCCATGCCGACGGTCGGATAAAGCCCGTACATATCGCCCCCTTTGACCGCGCCGCCCATGATCAACTGCGGTCCGGCCCACGCATGGTCGGTGCCGTCGCCATTGGTCGAATAGGTGCGCGAGAAGTCGGACGCGGTAAAGGTGGTGACATTGGCGCGCATGTCGACGCCGCCGATATTGGCGAGGGTCTGATCGAAATAGGCCAGCGCCTGCGACGCCTTGGCGAGATTGTTGGCCTGATCGCGGTTCTGATTGTCGTGGCTGTCCCAGCCGCCCAGCGACACCATGAAGACCTGACGCTTGAGTCCAAAGGACGGGCCGGCGGCGATCATGCGGGCGACGGTGCGCAACTGCATGGCGAGGCTGTTGCCCTCGGTCGCGCCGGTCGCCGGATTGGTGTAGGCGGGCGGCGAGGGGATGGCGGTGACGACCGAGCGGCCGAAGACCTCGTTGACGACGCTGGCCGCGCCGACCGAGCGCCGGGTGACGGCGGCGTAGTCATTGGCGAAGTCGGACGGCGTCACCGTATCGCTGATGATGTCGCGCAGCGCCGCCGGGGCGGTCGAGGACCCGAAGAGCGACGTGGCGACCGCGCCGTTGAC